>JBKKAT010000001.1:0-2579 GCA_046714535.1 Acidobacteriota bacterium
CATCCTCAGTCTCCTTATGCTTTCAGCAAACTCATGTTGGAGCATTATTGCGATCTATTCCAAAAAGTCTACGGTCTGGAGACAGTAGCCTTACGTTACTTCAATATCTATGGAGCTCGCCAGAATCCGGAACTGCAGTACGCAGCAGTGATTCCCATCTTTATCAAAAACATGCTGCAACAAAAACCGTGTGTGATATACGGTGATGGCGGCCAGACGCGGGACTTCACTTACATCGAAGATTGTGTGCGCGTTAACTTGCTTGCCTGTAAGAATCCGAAAGCCGCTGGAAAAGTTTTGAATGTTGCGTGTGGAGATCAAACGAGCGTACTGGATCTGTTTTCGATTCTGGCTAAAATGCTCAACTATTCATTGCCCCCGAATCATGAACCTTCGCGCGCAGGTGACGTAAGAGATTCGCGCGGCTCGACCGAAAAACTCAGAGAGTCGGTGGAATTTCAACCGGCCATTCCTCTTCAGGAAGGTTTGCAGCGAACTGTGCAATGGTATCAATCGCGCTAGGTTGCTATAAACTTAGCAGTTCGCAATCTACAGTCTTCAATAGATGGAATACTATCAGCCGGCACCGGAAAAAAAGGATCATACACTTTTAAAAGCGCTGGCTGTGGGCGTTGGTTGCCTCTTTTTGATTGCCGGGATCGGCGCATTTCTGGTTTACCGGTTTTATTTCCATATGCGTGGGCCAACGAAAATGTTGGAAGATCATGTGCAGGCAATCAATCAGGGAAACTATGTGCTGGCCTATACTCATTTCACCGAAGATCTCAAAGAAGAAATATCACTTAAGGATTTTAGGGAGCAATTGGAAGAATTTTCTTCTTTGCTGCCGAGCCGGGATTCTTCTTTTTCAGAAGTCAAAGTTGTGAATGACAAAGCTGTGGTGGAAGGTACTCTTACCGGAAGGGACGGAGCGATTTTTCCCGTTCAGTACGAGCTGATGAAACAACAGGGAGTCTGGAAGATTTCCAATTTTCAATGGACCTCTCCCGGCGAACGGATTTTTGTTTAAAAATCGTGGATCTGAATCATAATCATAAATCCTGATCTTCATAACGATTCATGATTAAGATTAAGATTAAGATCACGATCATGATTACGATCCACGATTAAAATGCGATACGAAAACATACTGCACACCATCGGTCGCACTCCTCTGGTTAGAATCAACAGAATCTGGAACAGAAAAGAGGTTGAAATTTGGGCGAAGATGGAAGGTTGGAATCCCATGGGGAGCGTAAAGGACCGGCCGGCCCTCGCCATAATAGAAGCGGCAGAAAAGGATGGATCCTTAAGGAAGGGAATGACGATTCTGGAATCTTCGAGCGGTAACACAGGAATCGGCCTTGCGATGGTGGGAGCCGTGAAAGGCTATGCCGTAACGGTTGTGATGCCTCAAAAGGTTTCCGTCGAAAGAAGACAGATCTTGCGCGCGCTGGGGGCTGAGATTGTTTTTACATCGGAAAAGGGTGGAAGCGACGAGGCCTGGGAGATTGCGGAAAAACTGCATCGGGAAAATCCGGATCAATATTTTTATACACAACAGTATTCCAACCTGAATAATACTCTTTGTCATTATCATCAAACTGCCATGGAGATCTGGGAAGATATGCAGGGAGATCTTGATGTGGTCGCGATTGGACTGGGAACGTGCGGCACAATCATGGGAGTAGCGATGAAACTCAAAGAACTAAATCCGACGATCAAGATTGTGGCCCTGGAACCGCAACTTTCGCACACGCAGCAGGGACTGCGAAATATGGAAGACAGCCGCGTTCCAGAATTAATGGATTGGAGCAAGATCGATGAAAAGCTCGTGATCAGCGATCCGGATGCCTATGATTACGCGCGCCGGTTGGCCCGAGAAGAGGGAATCTTCGCGGGAATTTCCAGTGGTACCGCGCTTGCGGGCTGCATCGAGCTTGCTAAAAAAATGAGCCATGGAAAAATCGTCACCGTTTTTCCCGATCGCGGCGAAAAATACTTCAGCACGAACTTATTCAGCTTTTAACTTAACACAGAGACACAGAGGCCAGAGAAAAAACAGAAATATTAACTCTGTGTCTCTGTGCCTCTGTGTTAAATTCCTAGTCTTTTTCGACGGGCTGGGGTTGGAGATTAAGCCGCAACGTTTTGATCTTCGTACCGGCCATCTCTTCCACCTGAATGACAGCACCCGGGACTTCCAACACATCACCAACATGTGGAATTGCTCCAAGCTCCTGCAGCACGTAACCGCCGATTGTATCCGCCTCATCCGATTTCAATTCGAGCCGGAAACGCTCATTGATCTCGTCCAGCCTCACACGCGCGCGCATCAGAACTTCATTCTTTGTGAGATGAACGATGTCTCGCACGGCCGGGTGATGCTCATCATAAAAATCACCGATAATCTCTTCGATCACATCTTCCAAAGTCACCAATCCTGATGTGCCGCCGAATTCATCCACGACAATTACCATTTGCGTATGTTTCTGTCTGAAAAACGTTAAGAGCTGGACAATCGGCATTAGTTCCGGGACAAACTGAGCTTCCTTGATCACCTGACTTAGATTGAATCG
>JBKKAT010000002.1:0-5121 GCA_046714535.1 Acidobacteriota bacterium
ACGATTTCTGATGAAACCGCAAAAAACAGCATAATCACGAGCCTCCCAAAGCACAACCGGAAAAACTAATGCAACATCAGGGTTTAGATGGCGCTCCCTAGCTTCACACTGTGAAATGTATTTTATATTGTGAACCTTGGTGCTACTCAGCGGAATCGAGTAGCTGGCGGATTTTCGCTAACAGCTCGCTGGTGGGAACCGGTTTTTGCAGAAAATGAGTGTTCGTTTCCATTGTTCCGTTTTCGAAAATGGTTTCATCTGTGTATCCGGACATATACAGGACTTTCACGTCCGGAAATTGCGCCGTAAGTTCACTGGCGAGTTGTCTTCCGTTCATGCGGGGCATGACAACATCCGTAATCAGAAGCTTTATCTTGCCATCGTAATTGCATGCGACACGAAGCGCTTCCACCCCATCGCACGCCTGCAGCACATGATACCCATACAACGAAAGAGAGGAACCAATTGCAGACCGAACAGTTTCATTATCGTCGACCAGGAGCAGGACTTCGTTTCCCTTCTGCGGCTCCAAACGCTGCGGAGCAACTTGATCCGTCGTTTCAACGGGATCGACCCTCTGAGGAAAATAGATTTCGAAGCTGCTTCCCTTGTTCGGTTCGCTGGAAACCGTGATAGAACCGCCCATTTGCTGGACAATTCCGTAGACCGTAGCTAGCCCCAATCCAGTTCCCTTCCCCAATCCCTTCGTACTGAAGAAAGGCTCGAATATCCGTGATCTCGTCAGTTCATCCATGCCGAATCCCGTATCTGTGATCTTCAGCAGAACATAGGAGCCAGGTTGATGCTCCAAAAACTGGTCGGCCAGATCAACATTTTTTGTTTCAATTGTTAGACTGCCTCCGTTGGGCAATGCATCTCTTGCATTCACCACGAGATTCATAATCACCTGTTCGACCTGACCCGGATCGCCCATGATCCGGTTGACAGTCTGCATTTGTAAATTCAAGTGGATGTTCTCGCCCAACATTCGATCGATCATGCGATCCATATTTGCAATCACGGCGTTCAGATCCACCGGCACAAACTTGACAATTTGTTTCCGGCTGAAAGCAAGCAACTGACGCGTCAAGCCGGCGCCGCGATCAGTCGCCTTTTCTATCTCCTTCATGAACTGCATCAGCAATTCATCGCTTCCGTACTTTAACTCAATCAGTTCGCAATAACTGCTGATGGCCATAAGCAGATTGTTAAAATCATGCGCTATACCTCCGGCGAGTCTTCCTACCGTTTCCATTTTCTGAGATTGCAATAATTTTTCCTGAAGCAGCTTTAAATTCGTGATATCGCGCAACGCGCCGCGATAAGAAATAGGGAACCCCTTCTCATCTGTTACAACAGATGCAGTCTCCAGAACAGTAATTTTCTGACCATCCTTACGTTGCAAGTGCAACTCATAATCTTTCAGATATTTGTGCTCCAGGATTGCAGCCTCATATGTAATCCGTTCTGCCGGGTCCTGAAAAAGATCAGCGGTATTGATTTTCAGCATTTCTTCGCGGGACGAATAGCCGAACAACTCGACACAGGCCGGGTTGATATCCAGAAGTTTTCCGCCCGGAGTGCTAATAAAGAGCGGATCTTTTGATTCTTCAAACAATGTGCGGTATTTTCTTTCCGACTCTATCAATGCTTCTTCTGCTTTTTCTCGCTCGGCCTCCGTTTTTCTCCGTTTCAGAGCTGCCCCGATGTGTTGGGAAACAAAAGTCAGCAGTTCCTTTTCACTTTCACCCAGATGAGTTTTTTCCGTGTAGCTCTGAACAACAAGCGCGCCAAAAGTTTCCTCTCCGGTGCGAAGTGGAACGCCGAGCCAATCAATCGAAGGAGGTCCCGCGAGTTCCACTTCCCCTGCGCGACACAATGCATGGAACACTGGCGGCGGCGCAAGCAGTGGTTCCCCTGTTCTGATGATGTATGCAGTCATCCCTTTGCCGGCACGCATGGGATCAGGCCCAGGATCGAATTCATCGACAAAATAAGGAAATGAGATCATGTTGGTGGCGGAATCATACAGCGCGATGTAAAAATTCCTGGCATCCATGAGTTGCCCTACGATTTCATGGATGGTTCGATAAAGTTCCTCCATATTTTGAGCGGAATTGGCTGCCTTGGAGATGCTATACAGGGCTGACTGAACCATTTCAGTTTTTTTGCGCTTGAGCGCAGTTGTGATGTGCTGAGAAACGAATGTCAGCAATTCCTTATCCTGATCGCTGAAGCGAATGTTTTCAGAATAACTTTGCACGACTACTGCTCCGATGACTTCCTCGCCACTGATCAACGGCACTCCCAGCCAGTCTAACGAGTAGGCGCCTACAAGTGTTACTTCAGTTTTTTGCTGAAATTCTTCCCAGTTCTCATTGGTGGAAAGTAGCGGCTTCCCTTCGCGAATGACGTATGCCGTCAATCCCTTTTCCGCGCTGAGTGGATCGGGAGGAACAGGATCCTGTTCGTCCACCCAGTAAGGGAAAGAAATCAGGTTCGTCTTGGAATCGTAAAGCGCAATATAAAGATTGGCGGCATACATCAATTCGCCAACGATAGAGTGAATCGTCCGATATAAGTGTTGCATGTCCTTTGCGGAGTTTGTTGCTTCGGAAATGCGAAAAAGAGCCGATTGCACAACTTCGGATCTTTTCCGGTCGCTCATATCGATCATGGCGCCCATCATCCGGATCCCTTTTCCGTTTTCATCGTAAAGGACATAACCGCGATCGAGAATGCTGGCGTACGTTCCGTTCGCTCTGCGGTAGCGATACTCCTCAGCCCAAAAGTCCTTCTTCGTTTCCAACACGCACTGAATTCCCTGGTTCACGCGATCCACATCATCCGGGTGAATTCTTTCCGACCATCTGGAACTATCCCCACTGCTTACCTCGACATAGCCAAATAACGTTTGAACACCTTCACTGGACCAGACCTGATTTGTCACCAGGTCCCATTCCCAAATTGCGTTGTTAGTGGCTTTCGAAATCAGATCGAAACGCTCCTCCGCTTTGCGAAGTGATGCCTCCGTCTGTTCGCGATGAGCGATTTCGATTTGGAGTTGCTCCATAATCGCCTCACGCGTCATTTCTGAATCTGCGGCATCTTCAGAAATACTAAGGGCTGTTTGGACCTGGTTTCTCCCTGCACTTTTCGCGCGATAGAGTGCTTGATCCGCCAGTTCAATCAACAACTCCGGATCAAGCTTCCCTGATTTTGTAACCGCGAGACCGATACTTACCGTTACGCTTATTTCATGACCGGCAACTATGAACTTCTGTTGCGCGAGTTGTTCACGAATCCTTTCTGCAACGCGCACGCCCGCTTTGAGGTCGCACCCAGGCAGCACCATCAGAAATTCTTCACCTCCGTAGCGGCCGAGCACATCATAATCGCGTAACGCATTCAGGACGCATTGTGCTGCATTCTTCAAGACCACGTCCCCGCTAAGATGACCGAATGTATCGTTAATCTTTTTAAAGTGATCGAGATCCAGCATGGCAATTGCCACGAAAGAATAGTTGCGTCGGGACCGCGATAACTCCTTTTCCAATGCTTCAATGATCGCGGCGCGGTTGCAAATGCCGGTCAACGAATCGATGCTTGCTTTTACACTCAGTTCTCTCTCCAGTTCAACAATTCGCTGAGCAGCACGAATTCGCACTTCCAGATCTTTTTCCTGGAATGGTTTTGTAATGGAATCGTTTGCCCTGGAGTCTTTTCCCGCGGTAACGCTGGAGACGGTCGCCAAAATGAAGAGAGAATCACCGCCACGGAAGTTTCTGATTTTCTCCAAAATCTCGAATCCACCTGAGCAATCTATGATCGCAATTTGGGGTGGCTCTTTTTGGCCCAGGATTTTTCGCGCTCCTTCAACCTTACCGGCGGCGCGCACATCGTAACCCCAGCGAATCAGACTGGCGCGCATCGAGCGACGCAATTTTAGATCGAATTCACAAACGAGGACTTTCATGCGGAAGTATCCCTGGATTTGATCGCTACCTGTGCACCGACAACTGAACCCAACTGCCTGGATTCTAGATTAACAGAAAGTTTGTTGAACTAAAATAATTTTACTTACCTGCGATTTCCGCGATCGTTGCAGCAAGGCGTACAGCTTCTACCGGCTTCGCAAGATGAGCCTGATAGCCTGCGGAAAGAACACGGTTCCGGTCTTCGGCAATTCAGTTTCTGTTTTGGTGAAGGGGTTCTTTGAATGGCCTCTATAATTCTTTGGATTGTGAGTTTTGCGCGCCGAGTTCCGAGTTTGAGCAACTCGCCGCGAATTGTTTTCAGCACCGAATGGATTTTCGCGATAGATTTTCCGGATCAAATCTCTGATTTCCTGGTTGGTTCGGGGTTTTCTTTTCTTCGATCGGGATTTAATTCCGTTTGGATGTATTCTAAATTCATTCTGTTGGTAGTGTGATTCGGCGCTTGAGGAGCACGTTATTTGCAAATTCGGGAAATAATTATTCCCCCTGAGATCGAACAAAGCTTATTTGGAAGCATCAAGTGTAAGTAATGGTAATTAGTGCTCGCAACATGGACGCAAAGGAACGCAAGTTGTATGGCAAAATCGGAGAAAAATAAAAAGAAAAAGAAGGACGGTATCCCCGGTATGTTTTCTTCTGTCCAAGACGCGTCTGAGTTTTGGGACACGCACAGCGTGGCTGATTACTGGGATGAAACCAGCGAGGTAAAGGACACGAAAATTCACATGATACGCCGGCATTTTCACATTGATGCTGATGTTGCAGGTAAGATTCACGACATTGCTCGTGGACGCGGTATATCAACGGAGAGCTTAGTAAATCTCTGGCTAAAGGAAAAAATTTCCTGAATTTTACAGGGCGCGTTATTACAACCCCGTGAGTGGGAAGTTGGAAAATCGGATAAGATTTAACACAGGTCCAAATTTTTATGTATACGTGAATAATTTTCCAATTCTTGCCACAGATCCGAGCAGTGAAGAATTTACGATTGACAAAAGTTGCGAATGCAGCGGTGCCGGCGGGAACGCGGGGCCACCATTAAAGGAACTTCGAAATCTGAGACCTCGAATTATTGTCTCTTCATGTTATCCGAGATTACAGATCCATCCTTGAGATCTTGCCT
>JBKKAT010000003.1:0-6321 GCA_046714535.1 Acidobacteriota bacterium
TAATCATAGTTTTACGTACGTTAGAAATGAGCCGATCAGTGGAAATCTAGGAAACCTGACCGGCTCGACTTTCAAGTAGTTGTAGGATTGAAATTATATCAAAAAGAAATCCTACGGGGAGATATTACGAGGATATCTTTTGAATTCTCCAGCAGAAAAAACAATGTCTTCCGACAAATCTTCAAAGGCACCATGTGCAACCCAAGTGCCGTTATTGAATTGGCCGTCAGATCCACCACTGATGATCGAATAAGAGTATTTGTCAGCGCCAACGATATAAAGAAAGTTTTTTTCCCAACTATCAAACTGAGGGAGTGCGGCAATATATTTCGGTTCGACATACGACTTGAGATCGACAATATCTTTCGCTGGTGGATATTCATTGTTGTCAACGGCGTACGTCTCAACAACTGTGCCAATTATTCTCATATCAGCCAATGTTCTTTTTGCTTTCTCGTGCTCGTCTGATTTTGAAACTGTTATGGTGGACAATCCAGAGCAGAAGGGAGCACAGGAATTCGTCGAGTCGATCTCTGATCGAAATCGCTCCAAAGAAAGACTTGCTTCTTGAATCTTAAGTCCTGCAGTTGTGTCGTCCGAACTACCCATAAAAGCAAGATATCCATCAATAGTGGAATTCATAGCATTTGTGAGATTCGTTTTTGCATTCTTTAAACAAGTCGGAACCATGAGAGCTTCAGTTTCTCTTCTCATTTTTTGCAATTCTGACACTGGCATTGCTAAAGCAATTCTGGATGTTTGACTTGCTAGTTTATTTTGATCATCCCATCGAGTTAAGATTGCCTGCAATTGCGCGGTAGTGTTTGCTACTTTCCTAACCCCACAAGGACCCCAAAAGTAATACCCTAAACACACGCAAATAACAGCAACTACCAAAGCAATTACCGGTAATTGGATTCGAGTCATGGGATTTTGTTTCCCTGAGCAACTGGCCCCTTCTTTGTTCCAATCGCCATCCCGATAAGCCCGAAAAGAAACCAAAAGAAAATTACTTCCACGGTGCATCCCCCTTCCCGCTGTTGTGGGTAGCATACACCTTCGGTTGCAAAATAAAAATGGTGAACCGCATTCTGGCACCGTTCTCTATGCCGATTTGCGCGCCTTCCGACTTTTGATGTATTATTCCGTCACGCAGAAAGGGGAATTCACCAGGAGGTATCATGGTTTCAATCCGCAACAATTTAATCCGCGCGCTCGTTGTTTTGTTTCCGGTCCTGCTTTACGCGCATTCCGGAGGCCTAGACAGCAGCGGGTGTCATACAAATCGCAAGACCGGTGACTATCATTGCCACGGTGGAGCTAAAGCGGCGCCCCAGCCAGCATACAGCACTCCAGCTGCAACTTCCAAGCCTGCCACTTCGATATCGACTCTCGCTGATGTTGATCAATCGGATCTCGATACATTTTCAGGGAAAGTGATCGCCGTTCATGATGGCGACACGATTTCTGTAATGAACGGATCCGGTCCGCTAAAAATTCGTTTGTATGGAATCGATTGCCCGGAGAACGGCCAGGCATTTTCAAACAAAGCGAAATCGTTCACGTCGCAGCAAGCCTTCGGAAAGACTGTAATCGTGATTCCTTACGAAAAAGATAGGTACGGAAGAACGGTTGCTGACATTGTTTTACCGGATGGAAAAACGCTAAATCATGAAATCACAAAATCCGGATATGCCTGGTGGTTCCAGAAATACGCTCCAAAGGATGACACACTTCCTGATTTGGAACGTGAAGCGAAAGCAGCAAAGCGTGGATTATGGGTTGACGCGCATCCTGTAGCACCCTGGTCTTTCAGGAACCCGAATCAAAACGGAAACGGAAACATTCAGCCGCTTCTTTCAACTAACGTATTAGCAGATACAAAAACAGCAGCCGTTTACATCACCAAAACCGGCGCTAAGTATCACCGATCCGGCTGCCGGCATCTGAAGAGCTCGATCGAGATTTCGCCGAAGGATGCGCAGGGCAGAGGATACGCGGCGTGCAAGGTGTGCCGGCCGTGAATTCCCATTGGATACAACAACATAGGCCAAGGATCTAGTAAATTTGGGATTGCCGGAATCGATAAAATGATTTAGAAGGTTGGCTAAAAGCATGTTGATTAGGTGCCCAGATTGCCAAACTGAAGTATCGGATCAGGCTGTCGCTTGTCCAAAATGCGGCTACCCTATTCAGAATTTGCAAAAGCCGACGCCATCGGGCGGCATTCAGATAGCCTCGCCGCCACTCAAACACAACAAGTCATCAGCTGGCTATCCGTCTTCATTGAGTCAACCGGTGCCAAACAGCCTAGTAGCGGCTGGATGCCTGACTGCAGTCATCGCCAGTGTTTGTCTTTATATAGCAAGCAAAACACCGGTCTTTGGACTGCTTGTTGTACTTGGAGTAGTAGCTTTCGCCATTTACCAGCTCCGAGCTAAGAAAGCTGGGAAATGGATTGTTGTCACTCTTATTGTCGCCGTTATCACTTTGGGAGTGAGCATTGAGGGAATAATTAAGGGCCGCCGAGTGGCAAAACGAAAAGCCGAACAGGCCGTGGTAGACGCAAGAATTCAGAAAGAAAAACAAGAAGCTCAAAAAAAAGCCGATGAAATGTTAACCAAGGCAAAAGAAGCTGTCTTCGGAAAGCAGATCTCAAAAGCGATTGATATCTTAAATCATGCCCGCCTAGTTCCACTTGCGGATACGACACGCATTGATACACTGCTGAAGGAATGTAAGGTTTACCTGAAGTATGAAAGTAAGCTCCGAAGCATTCTCATTCAGATGAGCGATAAAGAGTTTGCAACCTTTTTAAAAAATGGAATAGTCCCTGATTATCAATATTTTGAAAATCCGGACCTTCAAAAAATGTTTGTCCAGAAAGTCCAGAAGGTAGATAAAAGCGAAAGCGCAAGAATGCGTAAAGCTGAAATAACAAGGCTAAAAAAAGAAGGAGAAGAACAAGATCGAATCCGACAGCAACAAGCGGAAGAACGAGAAGCAAGTCTCTACCAACTTGAAATATCAAATTGGTCCTGGGGTGATAGTTACGGATATGCCACAGCCACCGGTCAAGTCAGAAATACATCGGGCGAGAGCCTCAGAAATGTTCAGGCCGTAGTTTCCTTTTACGATCGAAACGGCACTTTTATTACTTCTGCAGATGCACTTATTGATTACAATCCGATACTCCCGGGACAATCTTCCCCATTTAAAGTCATGGAGAGATACAATCCGGCAATGAACAATGCCACGCTCGAATTTAAATATTTTTCCGGGGGGGCGATCACTTCAAGAATGAAGCCCAAAAAGCGCTAATCCCTCATTGGGTATATGTTTTGTTCCGCTTTCCAGTAGCTTAAAAATGGAAGCATAGGGAGATCGGCATTGGAAATTTATACTTTTTCTTTCTAGCTATTTTCAGTTGCAAAAATTTATTTTTTAAGATCCTGTAACCAGCCCAGAAGCTCCTTACTCTTTACTTTACAGCGCCCTCATCGCCGACTGTTATAACGATCGTGACATAAATTTCCGATAGCATTCCAGTTTGTTCAAATCTTGCGTACGCTCACGCCAACTTCCAGAGCAAGAGCTTCCCGGCTGGTTTGAGAAACAATTCATAACCAGCCCTGCCACTCGCAAACATCCTTTCCTTTTTCGGTCAGCAAATATCCGCCGGCCCTGGTTTCGATGAGGTTGGCTTCTAGTAGCTCCGTGGCGCTTTCCATCAGCTGATCCGGGATCATCACAACAAGTTCATGCGGAAACTTCTTTGCATCCTGGTAGATGAGTTTCAGAACCTGGCGATGTTTGTAGGTGAGATTCACGGATGAGATTGTATTCCGTTTTTTGGCCGGTGTATGATACTTCTTGCTGCAGCGTTGCTTAATCGGTGAGGTAGCCGCCCGGCTGTTTCATTGTTTCCCCAGCTCGCTGCAGCGGCTTTTCATGCTTTTCAAGGCACACGTGTTATTGGAACGTCATTCCTCGCAGGTGAGTTTAACGGGAATCGGCGCGGGGCGAGGAGGGATTCATAATTGCTCAAGGCGTTTTGTGATGAGAGTTCTGATGGAAGATCGGAACGGATCTATGTTGTGGCTGGCTATTTCGGAGACGAGGAGCAACTCAAACGCCTGGACACCGACTGGAAGGCGCGTCTAAGTGAATCGAACCTTTCCGAATTTCACATGAGCGATTGCGAGGCTGGAAGAAAGGAATATCCCTCTCTTCACCGGAATGAAAGAGCGGTGTTGCAGCGCGATCTCATTTCGATTATAAGCAATTCTGGAGTTGTTGGGGTTTCGGTTGCACTGGACATCAGAGCATACAATGATTTGTTACCAGAACTAAAACCATTCTTAATATTTCCTCCAGGCAGAGGAACAAGCGGCCATCTGCGAGAGCCTTACTTCTTGCCTTTTAAGTTGGCCGTTGAACAGATTTGCATGAACATTTCCAACGTGAAACTCGGACAGGATGTCGAAATGATATTTGATAGAAAGGAAAGCGTACAGGGAAGAGCCACGGGACTTTTTGAAGGAATTTGGGAGTGGGAGCACGATTGGATTAAGAAAATAGGAAGAGTAACACTTTCTTTCGCTGATAAGTCCGAATTTACTCCACTGCAGGCCGCTGATGTCCTTGCTTACGAATCGTTCCGATGGGTGGATGTATATTTGCGAAAAGGTCGCACCGAACGATGGCAATGGAATAAAATAAAAACAACGATCAAGCCGAATCGAATCTCGCTTCTCGATCGCGACGGATTGAGTGAAGTAAGAGATTTACTAAAAGCCAGAAGGGCTGAAGCAGAGGCTCGAAACGAAAACCAATCACTGCCAACAGCAGATAAAACACAATAACGATGTTGTGCCCGTATTGTGCCCGTGAGCATCCAAATAGCTCCAATTTCATACAATTCCCAACAATACTGTACCGACGAGAGATGAACAGTTCGACGAACCTAAAACAGGCTTCACCAGACTTTCACTTTGGTAACTGGGGTTCAAATGGAATTGCTCAGTGTTAGACGTCATTGAGTAAGAATCAAACTATGGAGCTTGCAGCTACCCCTACTACTCCTTATCTTGCTCTGCAAGAAGAAATTAGTTTACATAAGACATATTATAGAAGTAATACTACTATTATAGTACTATAATAGTAGCCACTGTGACTTTACCCATAAGTTGGCAACTTTGGCCAGGATTAAGTTCCAAAAATGCCTGGCCAACTCATCGTTCCCAAACTCACCTGAGAATACCAATTTCGCTTTACAGCGCATGGTCAAGAAAATCAACAACTTCTACCTATTTCGGGGCGAGTCTCCAAGCACCTTTTGTAATCTCGGCCAAAATTAAGTTCCCGAACTCATGTTGGTAATCACTGCCTCGACGAGAAATCTTGCTTTACTTCTATTGTGGCCAGTTTGAGGTTCCCAGTTGTTGGTCCGGAGTACTATGTGAGCAAGAGTTGTCAATAAATCGCAAACGGCGGGCTGATGATTTTCACGTTTTTGGTATGACATAGTTGTAATAGATGAGGAAGGTCCGCACGCCCCCTTTTTGGATAACCTATCTGGGAATTAGCCTGATCTAGAAATAGACGCGCACAAGCTCTGAGAAGATGATATTCATCATTTTGCTGAATACTTTTCGCGACGTGGTAAGCGGTTTCAATGAGGCAAAGGACATTCCGCAGGGTCCAGAGATTGTATTTCGTCTGGTTTCTTGACACATTTCCTGTCCTGCTTCTCTTTTTCCTGTTTCCGAGCCAATGCAAGCAAATTGAGCAGTAACCGGGAATAGTACTTCCATCCAGCATCGCTTGCTCCTCTCCACATTCCGAGCAACGACTCTCCAGCGGTCGTTTGTGTCTGAAACAGATAGCAATTGGATCGATTGCCCAATATAGATATTCGAACACCGTTCCCGCTTTCTTCATATTGTTGAAACATTCAGGACACCAATGACGGTTTTCTCGCACATTCTCCTGTCGAAACATGAACGTAAGCGGCCAGAAAGTGGCAAAACGCAAATCAGAAACCATTGTGAGCTTTTCCAAAGTTTGCCAGAAGTGCCGCGCCTTCCAGGTCGTCACTAGAGCTCTGTTTAGTGCCCGTGTATTTGCAACGTAGCTTAATCGATCAGAATACAGAACTCGCATTACTGTGCTCTGTAGCAACGACCTCACAGTAACGGAGTGGCTGTTTGCCAGTCGGGCTATATAGCTATGGATGCTTTCCACGAACGCTGTCCCAATGCCAATTATCTGAATGTGGTTGAGTTGCGAGCGTGCGGATATTTCCGGTAACGTTATGTC
>JBKKAT010000004.1:0-8078 GCA_046714535.1 Acidobacteriota bacterium
AAGATCTGTTAAGCGAGGCAAGGCAGATAAATCCGAATCATGCGGGTCTGGATCGCGCTTTCAAAGATCTGGCTTCCGGCGGATCAGCCGTTCAACCTGAACCAGTTTCTGCGCCGGTTCCACCGCCACCCCTTTCCAAGACGGTTGAAGAGAAGATAGCCAAACCCCTTTCCATGCCGGCCACGAAGGTGCCAGAAAAGAAGATTTCGCAAGTCGACATTCCGGGTCTCAAGAAATGGGATGCAAAGGTGTCGCAAACAAAAC
Source organism: Acidobacteriota bacterium (assembly GCA_046714535.1). Classification (GTDB taxonomy): domain Bacteria; phylum Acidobacteriota; class HRBIN11; order JAKEFK01; family JAKEFK01; genus JAKEFK01. The sequence goes on from JBKKAT010000004.1 coordinate 265, forward strand.
TGCGGACGACGGAAACGCCTTCTACAAAAGCCGGTGATGCGACAGCCGCGAAAGCGCGCGCAGCGATCAGTGAATTGGAAAAATTTGCGCAGAAAATCAAAACGCAATCCGGAACTTTTAAGTTAAAAACAGAAGCGCCAAAAACTACCGCCTCACCACCGCCTCCCCCGGTACCTCCAGTAGTCGCGCCTGTTCCGGTCCCGGCCGAGGAAACGATTGATATTGAAATTGAAATAGAAGAGCCGGGTGCAACGCCACTCGCCGCAGTACCTGAATCGGAATTCGAAGAGTTGGATTTCTTTCTAGATCAAGGGCTTCTGGAGGATGCAAAGAAATCATTAAAAACCCTTCAGGATAAATATCCAGCCGATTTAGGCGTTTTTAGAAGATCAGAACAACTCGATAAAATGGTAGTTTCAGCAAAACAGAAAACAGAAGAGCCTGTCAGTTCTAACGAACTGGTTCTGAACATGGATGATGATATTTCAGGACCGGTGCTGGAAGTTGGTTCCATTCCCGGACCGTCAGATTCGAGCGATGAAATTGTCATTTCTCTGGACGAGGAGTTTGGAGAAGAAGTAATACCCCAGGGGTCAGAAGCCGATACAGCACCGAAGTTAAATCCAATCCTTGAGGATTTACCTGAAATTTCTATCTCTCCCACCGAGTCTTCCGGAGAGATTCTGTTGATACCTGAAACCCCAACCGGCGAACAACTTCCCGAATCCCAGCCGTTGCCAGCCGGTAGTTACGGCGATATGGATGAATCCGTTTTTACCGAATTTGGGGAACTGGAAGACAACGCGGATGCCGGCCTGAAATCATCCGGAGAAATAGATAAATCGTTTGAAGAAAGTTTTAGTGCTGCCGTGGATGCAGTTTTCCAGACATCCGAAACACCTGCGGTGGAAGAAAAGGCTCCAGAACCGGAACAGGTAACGCATGTGAAGGAGGAACTCTTCGAAGAAGAGGAAGACTTTTTTGATCTGGCGGCAGAACTGGAAGAGGGTTTGCTGAATGTTCAAAGCGCGGTCGAGGAAGATAGACCACCGGATGGCCAGAATTATTCGATCGAAGAAATCTTGTCTGATTTCAAGAAAGGCGTCGATAAACAATTGGGTTCGGAAGACTATGATACGCGCTACAACCTGGGAATTGCTTATAAAGAGATGGGCCTGATTGATGAAGCAATCGCGGAATTCCAGATCGCGGCAAAAGATGCGAAGCGTTTTCTGGAATGTTGTAGCATGTTGGGACTCTGTTTTGTCGAAAAAGGAATGCAAAAATTGGCGGTGAAATGGTATCAGAGAGGTCTGGATACTCCTGGATACAGCGAAGAAGAGTACCAGGGTTTAAGATTCGACCTTGGTCAAGCCTATGAATCGCTGGGTGAAACGGATCGAGCCCTGGAAGTTTACCAGGAAGTGTATGGTTTTAGCGCGAACTACCGCAACGTCGCAAAGAAAGTAAAGGAGCTTCAAGAAAGAAAAAATTAATAAGCTCCAAACCTCGACGGATTGCGTCTACGAGTCGCGCGGCTGCACGTCTATGTTTCCCTTTAGAAACAATGTTGAAGAAAATTTCCTTTTATTTTTATGTCTTCTACTGTTTTGAAGTGGGAATCTTTTTGATGACCGCTCCCTGGCTTTTGCCGAATGTCTGGGAAAATAATTATTTCTTTTTTGTGTTTCCTAAACTGAAGGGAATTTTTTTGAATGCCTATTTCCGTGGAGCAGTTTCGGGTGTGGGATTTCTGAACATCTTGCTGGCTATATCGGAAGTTGTCCAAAGAGAAAAAACAAAACAGATGCTGGAAGGGAGCACGCGATCGAAGGTATGAAACAATTTCAATATTGCCTGATCAGTGATCGATCCTTGTATGATCAACCGCTTCGGGAAGTAGCGGCTGAAGCTGAGAAGGCGGGAGTGGACTACTTTTTGTTACGTGAAAAGGATCTCTCACCACAAGAGTTGCTTTCTCTCGCGCACGAACTCAGGAAGATGCTCCACCATACCCGGATGATGATTCATGGGCATCTCGATGTTGCCCTCGCCTGTAAAGCTGACGGAGTGCATCTGCAGAAAGACAATATTCCTGTTGCTGCCGTTCGCGCAAATTATCGCGATCTGAAGATCGGTTATTCTGCGCACTCGTTTGAAGAGATGAAACAAGCGGAGGGAGAGGGGGCCGACTACGTTTTTATCAGTCCTATTTTTCAACCGCTTTCTAAACCATCCGGCTTGCCCCCTCATGGACTGTCCCCTTTGACCGCGTGGACCGCTCGGATGGAAATTACGGTTTTTGCCCTGGGCGGAGTATCGCCTCAAAACGTGCCTGAATTAAGAAAAACAGGTTGCTCCGGCGCCGCCGGGATCAGCCTGTTTGTGAAGGAAAGAATGTTTTCTTCCGCCGGGATGGTGATCTGATGTTTGAAGGCGTTCAGGAACAAGTAAAGATCGGCTTGATGATTTTCGCCGGCATGACCGCCATCTTTTTGATGGTGCTACGAATGATTCGTCATAGCGGAGTTCTTCGTGAAAAGGTAAAAGGACCGCTACTGGTGATATTCGCCCTACTGATCGTATATGTCACGCTTTACATTCTGAATGTAAAGTTGCCGCCGGGGATCCAACCCTATTTTTTTGCGCTTCTCTATCTCACGGTGGCCATTCTTTTGATACGGGTAGTGGTTCTGTTTTTATTCGACATTTTTCTCGTTCGCAGCAGAAGATATCGTGCCCCGCAGCTATTGAAGGAAATTTCTACGGTTGTACTCTTCGGAATTGTTCTTGTGATCGTTATTCAGAACACGTTGAAAATTCAACTGACTACACTGCTCGCGACGTCCGCTTTGATCACTGTCGTTCTCGGTCTTGCGTTGCAGGAAACGCTGGGTAATCTGTTTGCCGGGTTGGCGCTGCAACTGGATCAGCCATACCGGCAAGGGGACTGGATCCGCGTAGCCGATGTTTTCGGGCGGGTGGAAGAGGTTACGTGGCGAGCCACGAAGCTGAGGACCATTAATAATGACTACATCATTGTTCCCAACGGTCAAATCGCCAAGGAACTGGTCGTCAATCACAGTTTTCCGGATGTTCCCCATGCAACGCGCGTAACATTTTCGGTGAACTATAATACCTCCCCGAACCGGGTCACCAGAGTTGTTCAAGAAGCTCTATCCCACGTAGACAACGTCATTATGGAGCCTTTGCCGGAAGTCCGTCTCAACGAATTTGCTGACTTTTCCATTACGTACGAAATTAAGTTCTTTATGAGAGATTTTGGTTTGCTCGAACCAACCCTTGCGGGAGTCCGCAAGGCGCTCTGGTACCACTTAAAAAGAAATGATATAGACATTCCATTCCCGATTAGAAACGTTTACATTCATGGCAACGAAGAAGCTGAGCAAGCGCGGGAGAAGACTCTCAAACGCCTCTCCGATACGCTCGGAAGGGTTTATCTGTTTGCGTCGCTGGCCGATGAGGAAAGGCATTTGATCGCAGAAAAACTTGTGGAACAGCGTTATGCTCAGGATGAAATTATTATTCGTGAAGGGGAGCAGGATGAATCCTTTTTCATTATTGAATCGGGTACGGTTGAAGTCTATTTGCTCTCCGCGCACGGAAATCGCAAAATACTGACAAACCTGGGCGAGGGAGATTTTTTTGGTGAGATTGCTCTTTTAACGGGCCAGAAAAGGACGGCTAATGTGCGCGCCTTGACGGATGTTCGGGTTCATCGACTCGATAAAGATAGCTTTCGGGAGATTCTGGAAAGCAAGCCGGATATCCTGGATGAAATTGGCTCGGTTCTATCGCGCAGAAAGGATCAGCTGGAGATGTTGATCGCAGAGAGCAGTGGAGCGCATCAAGAGGATGTGATCGATATTCAAGATGCGAAACTACGTATTTTGAGCCGCATCCGTAGCTATTTTGGTTTGTAATTCCGTCCTGCTTCGACATACTTTTCGTACAACTCTTTTGCTAATGGAAGCGGCATATGCTGAAAAACTATGGAATTCAACGCCCGGATTTCCTCACGAGTTTTTCGGGACAGCTCACGTATTTGACCGACCGTATTTTTCACCATCTCTTGTTGCCGTTCTGTGTTAGCTGCCAGATAGGTCTTCTGTAACTCTGCAAGCGCTTTGAGTTTGTTTTCTTCTTCCGCGCGAAGGTAGGCAAGACGTTCGTGAATCCGAAGGAATTCATCCAGAGACATGTGTTTGGTGATTGCAGCTTCAACTTCGGAAAGTGTCATGAAGAGATTTTATTTGATTACGATCACGATTACGATCCACGATTATGGGAGGAAGATGCCTGCAGGTGGGGGGAACCTGCAGGCACTATGGGGAGAGACAAAACGGAACATGTGTTCCGTTTTATTAATTAAAATCAGTCCTTCTGCTTCTTAACGCTGCTATGGTTATTATTCCTGTTTGAATTTCCGGAAGACTTGGGCTGGGAACGGTTGGAATAATCCGGTCTTTTCATTTCAGGCGCTCTATGTTCCCGTTTCGGCGCTTCATAGCTTCGAGACGGCGGAGGATTGTAGCTTTTTGGTCGTTGTGTCTCGTAGTTTCTAGAAGGCGGTGCATCATATTTTCTCGGCGCCGGCGACTCGTAGTTTTTCGGATAAGACCTTTGTGTTTCACCACGGTTCTTGTGATCGAATCGCTCAAAATATTTTTTGGCCTCATCGCGATATCTGGGATTCACTTCTTTTTGCCGTTCATACGATTTTGGAATTGTTTCTCGATTTCGCGACCAGGGACTCGATTTCGATGGTGACGAGTATCGATCCTGATCATTGGAACGGTTCTTATCTTTGTAGTAAGGGTTCAGATAAGGGGAAGAATGTTTTTTGCTCGTTTCATTTCTTTTGAACTGCGAATCTCGATTAACATCGTTGCCACGATTCCAATTATCTTTTGGTTTTGAATTTCGTTCCGTCGGCTTAATTCGCTCCGGCGGCAGACTTCTTTCAGGGCTTTTTAATTTTTCATTCGAGCGTCCTATTCCGCGTTCTTTGTCGCGAAGAACCGTTTCTTTGTTTCCTTTCGAACCGCGCTCGAATTTTTCTTCACGATGTTTGATTCCGGAAGGGCTCTTGATGTCTAGCGGTGTCTTCACCGTACGTTTGTCGTTCACAAATCCTTTGACCGTTGACGACTTGGGAATGACATAAGAGACGAGCTCCTTTCCTGGAGTCGAGGAAATCTTCTCTTTTTCTATCTTGATATTGCGAACACTGGAAGCATCCAGAACAGCCTTCTTCACGTTCCTCACACCAAGATCGTTCTTCTTTACGAAGGTCCAGGAATTGGAAGCATCGAGCGTTTTTTGTTTTTGAATAGAAGGATAGCGATTGTAGTTGTTGTAATGGTCGCCGTAGCCGCCATAGCCGTAATAGTAGTTCGGATAGTTGTAGTAGTTTAGTGGACACCAGCCCACGTAATCTCCGTAGGAATACCAGGAAACCCATGAGGGCGCAAACACATTTCCCGGGATCCAATACCAACCGAACTGAAAAGACCAGTTCCATCTTCCATAGTGATAAGGAGCCCATCCCCACGGTTCGTTGGAAATCCAGAACCAACTGTTGTTGCCATAGCTCCACCGGCCATCATAGTAAGGCCGCCAGCCGTATTCGACATGGGGAACCCAAACGTAGCCATACGATCCGGAATCACGCCAGTCACCATAGCCGCCGAGATCATAGGCGTCGTAATAGATGTCCTCGTCAACGTAATCGTCGTAGGATCCGCCGCCCAGATCGCCGTCCGCGTAATATTCCATCCGCGACTCATTCCATTCGTCCAATTCATCATTGCTTCCGCGGAACGTCTCAGGCTCTTCCGGGTCATTTCCCGGATCGATGTAGGTTCGTTCTCCTGAATTAACCAGGACGCGACGTCCATTCGCTTGAACTTCTGCCTGCCCTTCAATCGTGGTTACGCGAATCGCACCTTCCTCGCCAAGATCAACGCGGATGTTCCCTTCATCAAGCAGGAGAACCTCAGCGTTGCCGGCACGCACTGCCAGTTCATCACTAAATCTATCGATGAGGTGAGAATCGACAAATACTGTGCCCTGAACGAGCTCAATCGTCATGGGGGAATACGTGGATTCCAATCGAAGAGCGCTATAGTCTCCGATTCGAACAGTAATACCATTGCGGAAGGAGAGTTCAGCGCGACCATCTCCGGTTTCAATTTCATCTCCGTCCATTAAGGGAGTATTCATTGTGGCTTCGGTCGGCCGCTGCCCATCGGAAGGATGAATGCTTACGTCCCCTTCTACACTTCGCAGCCGGACGTAGCGGTCAGCTGCGAAGGAAACACTCGTTAGAAAAACTAGAATAGCGAAGGTTAAGATCAGTGCTTTCCCCATCTTCATAGAACTCCTCCAAGAACACGTTTCATCCAACTTGCCTCTGTTCAAACGGTATGCCACTCTTTTTCTCGAGGATCTCCTCGAGGATAAAACAAGGGCCTGGGAATGTCCGCATTTCACCACTTTTTCTGTCCCATTTTAACGACAAATGTCACTACAAAACCAAAAATGAAAAATAAAAAATGAAAAACCAAAACTAGTGTCCCTCGAGCTGTTTTTGAAGTGCTTCGACCTCTTTCTGCAAGTCACGTTGTCGGGAATTAAGCGAAAAAAGGTAAACGAAGAGCACCATCCAAATCGCTATATAGGCCGCCATAAGATAATTCATGCTTGTTTCTCCACAAGTTTTTCGTGAAACGTCTGGACCTTCTCGCGCAAGGATTCCAGGTTCATCCTCATACGAAGGAGAACGACATAAAGCAGGAGCATGACCCCAAAGCAAACGAGCAGGGCTGTCCACATCCTGGGATCAAGATTCACTTTTTCAGCAGTGATGACCTTCGGATGTATGGTTCTCCACCAGTGAATAGACATCCAGACGATCGGGACATCTACAAAACCTATAATTCCGTAAACGGCAGCGTAAGTTCGGACTGCGGGATGTTCCTTTAAGGACGATCGAAAGAGTAAATAAGCAACGTAGATCAGGAACAGTACGAAAGTGCTTGTCAACCGCGGGTCCCATGTCCACCAGGCTCCCCAGACCGGTTTTGCCCAGATCGGTCCCGTGATCAACACAATCGTGAAATAGAAAACGCCCAGTTCCACACCCGCATGCGAAAGCCGGTCGTACTTTCGATCTTTCTTCCAAAGGTACATGACTGCTCCGGCAAAAACGACGATGAAGGAAAGTAACCCGGTCCATGCGCTTGCAACATGAAAATAAAAAATTCGTTGTACTACGCCCATTACCTTTTCTTCCGGAGCGTAGAGAAAAGCAAAGTAGAGCGCCACAGGCATGAGTATTCCAACCAGAATCAGAAGAATTTGATCAATCTTTTTCATAGTTAAATCTCTTCCACAATCCAGAAATAACACCAGTAAGATAAGAACACAAAAATTACGTTAAAAGCTCCCAGCATTTTCAACCAGAAATAGAATTGCTGCATCTTTAGACCATTTAATAGAATGATCGATGATTTTACTGCCATTACCAGAAGCGGCAAAAGGATGGGAAAAAGAATCACTGAAAGAATGATTTCGCGGTTCTTCAATCCCAGGGACATGGTGGAAAAGAGAACTCCCAGCGAACAGTATCCAAAAGTCGTCAGAACGATGACCAGAAGCAGCCACAGGGTGTTTATTGTGAAGGGGAAGTTGAATAAAAAATGGAAAGCGGGAAGAAGAAGGATTTCCAGGCAAATCAAGAAAATGGATGCTGCCAGCATTTTTCCCAGAAACAGATGGCCGGGAGTTGC
>JBKKAT010000005.1:0-6582 GCA_046714535.1 Acidobacteriota bacterium
CCGATGAGGATGATGAAGCCGCCTATTCATTTACTCCGATTACTTTCGCAGTAACAGAAACAATCGATCTCACCCGTCAGCTTCATGTGGGAGGCGGCATCACCTATGAAAGCTATGAAACAGACTCCGGCAACTCTGCGAGAGTTCCTACTTTAGAGGATGTATTTTTGCTACCGGAGGCAGCGCCGGGCTTTGGTCAGGATATCAAATACATTACCGGCAGGGTGTTTGCTGAGTTTGATTGGAGAGAGTCCCCGGGCTACACAACCAGCGGCGGTTTGTATCGTGTGGATTGGACCCACTATAAGGATCGTGAAGACGGAGATTTCGATTTCAGACGAACCGATATCACTTTGATTCAACATATTCCCATTCTTCGGAGGAACCAGGGGCTTGCCTTCCGCGCTCTCATATCTACCACCGGATTTGTCGGTGATACTGAATTCATTCCTTTCTTCTTACTTCCCAAATTGGGGGGAGGATCCGAACTTCGGGGCTTTGGTAATTTCCGGTTTCGGGATAATCACCGGTTGTTGTTGACAGGTGAGTACCGGTGGGCACCTTCCAAGTTTATGGACATGGCCCTTTTTTATGAAGTTGGAAAAGTTGGAGCTGAAAGAGAAGATCTGGATTTAGAAGATCTGCACTCCAGTTATGGAATCGGCGCGCGCTTCCATGGGCCAAATCTAACAGCTCTTCGTATTGAACTCGCTCGCAGCGTGGAAGGGATGCGGGTCATCGTGAGTGGCGGAGCAGCATTTTGAAGGGGGCAATCATGAAGAAGCAACTATTTGTTTTCATCATTTTCAGTTTGATTTTTCCCATTATTTCTTTTGCAGCGGATCCAAAATTCTACCCGGATGATCCGGTCTGGCAAGAAGCGGATACGCAAAATGCTGCCGGCGTAGAAGAGTGGGAAATTGATCTTGTTTACGATTTGTCTCTGAATCTTTTTACAGATCCAGGCGACAAAACGAAGGATGTTCGGGCCCAGAATGTAAACACTGTAGACGAAGTGCCCGATTCCAGCTGGTTCACAAACCGGATCGGCAAAAAACCGCTCACCGCGCAGGATGTTGCGAAAGGTCCGGATACGACAGATGGTCCTGCCTCCGGCTCCTGGCTGATTGTGTCCGGCAAAAATGATGGTGTGACACCTGGATTTACAATCGAGGACCGTACGGGTATCAAATGGTTCATCAAACCTGATCCCCCGAAATATCTCGCAATGGCGACAGGCACCGAAGTCGCTGTCACAAAACTATTTTGGGCTCTTGGTTATAACGTTCCTGAGACTCACATCGCGAATATGCGTGTAGAAGATTTGCAGATAGCAGACGATGCAACCGTAAAAGCACCTTCGGGCAAACGGCGAAAAATGAACAGGGGTGACGTCAACAATATGTTGCGACGCGCCGCCCGAAATGCAGATGGTTCTTATCGTGTAATTGCGAGTAAAGCGCTTGAAGGAAAACCGCTCGGTGGATTCCGGTTGCATGGAACCCGGCCTGATGATCCAAATGATGTGATCCTGCACGAGCATCGCAGGGAATTGCGCGGATATTTTGTTTTTGCGGCATGGACGAACCACGTAGATATCAAAGCTTTGCAATCACTCGACACGCTGATTAAAGCCGATGGAAAGGCTTATGTACGCCATCATCTGCTGGATTTCAGTTCTGCTTTGGGGAGTGGCAGCATCCGGCCGCGTGAATACTGGGAAGGCTATGAGTATCTCGTGGAACACTCAGGGCATATCGGAGCGGACATCGCTACATTTGGTTTTCTGATTGAACCTTACCGGACTCCGCCATTTTACAGATCGCGTTCTATTGGTCGCATGGTGAAGAACAACACGGAATGGGAGCCGGACAAATGGTATCCGCGCGCTCCCAATGCAGCATTCGTTCGCGCGCGTCTTGATGATAAATTTTGGGCGGCGCGCAGAGTGGTCGCTTTCACAGACGACATGATCCGCGCAGCGATTACCGCAGGTAAGTTTAACGATCAGGCCTCCGAGGACTTTCTGGTAACCGCGCTCAAAGAACGGCGCGATGCGATTGGCCGAACCTACTTGAATGCAATCAATCCGGTCATAGATCCGGCCCTTTCCAGCGATGGAACTCTAACTTTTGGCAATGCTGCCGTGGACACAGGGTTTGGAAAAGCGCCACAAGCATATACCGCGGTCTGGCATAAGTTTGACAACAATACGCGAAAGACCGACAAGATTGGTGGAACAACCAGTGCGGAAAATAAAATGCAAGGGCCATCCGGACTACCGCAGGAAGCCGGCGCGTTTGTGAAGGTGGAAATCAGCGCAACTTCTGCGGAAAATGAATCCTGGAAGGAACCGGTCAGCGCGTATTTCCAACGCACCGACTCCGGTTGGAAACTAGTAGGCTTCGAACGGCAACCGTAAGCAAAAACTTAACACAGAGACACAGAGTCACAGAGATAACAATCGTAATTTCCTCTGTGCCTCCGTGTCTCTGTGTTGAGGGGCTCGTGCATCCTTAGTTTGAGAAAACGATAATACAGGTGCATGAGCACCCGTTTTCTCGTTTTCATTTCGATCGTCACCGGGATTCTTTGTCTTCTTGCGTTTTACACAGGCACTCGTTTCATTCGCTGGTCCGGTTGGGCATCCGATCATCGCGGCGTGGTCTGGTTGATTCTGGCTCTCTTCGTGTTCCTCCAGCTTCTCGGCCCTTTTCTTTACAGACTCTATCCCAATCAGTCGCCGCGAAGTTTCATTTTGCACTGGATCACTTACACCACACTGGGACTATTTGCCTCCCTTTTCTTTTACACATTTGCTGTTGACCTTTTTGTCAGCGTTTGGAAATTGTTTCGACCCGGTGACGCAGTTGATTTGCATCGCAGAGGTTTTTTTGCAGTAGTCGCAATGACGCTTGGTTCTGTTGTGATTGGTGTCAATCAAGCGGTAAGAGGCCCCAAAATATTTGAAGTAGACATTCCGATTGAGAATCTGCCCGAAGAGCTGGAGGGCTTCAAAATCGCTCAAGTGTCTGATCTTCATGTTGGTCCCACCATTGGACGCAGATATGCCGAACACGTGGTGCAAATGGTCAATGGGCTATCACCTGATCTGATCGCTCTCACCGGTGATTTTGTCGATGGCTCGGTTAAGCAATTGCGAAAAGCGCTCGAACCGATCGCAACATTGCGAGCCAAACATGGGACCTTTTTTGTTACGGGAAACCACGAATACTACTGGGGGGTTCGCGAATGGCTCGATGAGTTTCGAAAATTGGGTGTGCGAATTCTACTGAACGAACATGTTGTGATCACAGAACAAGGAAAAGCGTTGGTGATTGCCGGAGTGACGGATCGTTCCGCAGGTCATATGTTTCCGGGGCACGAATCGAATCCAAAAAAATCTCTCGAAGGCGCTCCCGATCAAGGAATCAAGATCCTTCTTGCTCATCAACCGGCAACGTATAAAGATGCCTATGATGCTGGATTTCATCTGCAGCTTTCGGGCCATACACACGGTGGACAATTCTTTCCATGGAACCTCGTTGTAAAACTCGCTCAGCGATATTACAAGGGACTGAACAAACATGAAAAGATGTGGGTGTATGTGAACCGTGGCGCCGGCTACTGGGGACCTCCTCATCGTTTTGCCGTTCCCGCAGAAATCTCATTGCTGAAACTGAAACGAGCATAGTTGCGGAAGCGCTTGCATGCAGCCTGGCGTCCATCGTAAGCGCTCGAGTGGTCGTGAGATGGAGTCAATGTTAATATAAGAAAGTGTTCCAGCGAATTGTACTCTTGTTCCTTTTCAGCCTGATTTCAGGGGTTGCCGCTGCGCAGATCCAGGGGGTCGAAGTCGTTGGAACGATCAATCTCGATTACGGGCTTCCTCCGCCACCTTCAGGGAAAACGATACGGCTGAATTTGGTTCTCAACGAAGCGGCGCTTACGCCTGAGCAAATAGACAGGCTGAAACAACTCAAGCCGCTTGGCTACCAATTGGGGATACAATTCCCCGGCCCTGAGAAGGGTTTTTCCACAACTCAGGAACTGCTTTCAACTGCCGATTCGATCCGGCGGGTGCTCCCTGCAATCGGAACAAACTATGCCTCTTGCGTGATTGGTCATCCGGATCATCCACTTTCCGAATCCATTTTGGACCAGACCGTGGATATGAGTTTTGCGCTGAAATCATTGGCACTGGCCTGTCGTTCGGGGAATCCACAGGCGGAAGTTTATCTTGGAATGCTCAACAGCAATCTGTTTGAGGACTTTTCCGCACTCCTTTCCACGCAATCGCTTAACGCGTATATTGATGGATATCTGACGGCGGCAACCGATTTCAAGAATTTTCAGCTTCTCGTTAGGGAAGAACAACCCAATGCTGTTGTCTATAGTCTGGAAGAATCAAAAGATTCAGCTAACGAAACTATCAAAACCATATTTTTGGCGTTCCAGCAAGAACGCCATCATCTGTTTATTCGCATTGACGCCTCAAGCTGGAAACCATTTTTCTCCTTGATGAATCTCCTTTCACGCGACACTTCACCGACAGCTGCAGGGGACAGACCTGCTATTTTTCTTTCCGACTCAGGTCAACCATTGCAGGATTATCAAGGATTGAACTTTATTAATTTCCAAACCAGGGAAGTTCATGTAGCCATCATTCCTCCAGGCGTTCCTCAGCCGTTCTACTATGTTATTCCTTCGGGAGACGCTGCAGAGCCTGTGCTTCACGACGTAATCGGGGGAAAAGATTATCCACTGAAAGTTTCCCATTTGAAAAAAGAGGATACAGCTTATATCGGATTACCGGGACTGAAGTGGCCGATGCTTCTGACTTACAAGAGCGCCGGAAAAGAAGAATACAGATACGAAGAAATATCGGGCGGATATGATCTACCTCTAGAGATCATAATGGCGCGAGTGCAAGCCGTAGAAACTGCGCAGAGCGAGGCCCTGAAAAACTATCAGGCGAATGCCCGGGTTGAGTACCATTTCAGGCTTCCAGGCGGATTTGCATTAGTGGATGTGGCCTACGATAGTGAATTTTATTTTGATCCCGCGGTTGGCCAGGAATGGCGCCAGAAAATGATGTACATTAACGGGGTTGAGTGGAAGGGGAAAAAGATACCAGAGTTGCCAATTCCCGAACCGGAGCAAGTCGTCACTCTGCCGTTGAATCTCACCCTCAACAAAGATTACGAGTATCGTCTCATCAACTCGGAAATGGTTGATGGTCGGGAAACGTGGGTCATTGGATTTGAGCCGGTTACGGAGAAACCACTGTATAAAGGGAGCGTATGGATCGATCAGAAAACCTTTCACCGGGTGAAAGTTTCTGCGACGCAAACCCATCTTACAACGCCCATTACCTCCAGTGATGAAACGCTTCATTTCGCGCTGCATCAGACACCAGCAGGGGTCGTAAATCTGATCTCCACCCTTAAAGGACAACAAATTTTTTCGGCCGGCGGAAGACAGGTATTCTCCGAACGCACGATCCGGTTTGAAAATTTTCTGATCAATCATCAAGATTTTGAGACGAAACGTTCCGCTGCGTATGCATCCAACGATCCAATGATGCGGCAAACCACAAAAGGACTTAGACCTCTGAGGAAGGATGCTGGAGGAAATCGCCACGTTCAGTTGGATCTGGACACCACTCGTAAATTCTGGGTGTTTGGAGCTTTTTACGATCAGGCGATCGGCTTCCCTTTTCCGTTCGGCGGCAAAAACATTCTGAATTACAACTGGAGAAATACAGGCACGCAGCTCAACATGCTCCTCGCCGCAGCGTTCAATGTCGTGAGCCTGAGTGATCCTGAGTTTTTACGAAAAGGAATCGATAACCGAATGGAGATTGCTCTCTTCACAGTTCCTACTGTGGATCGGATTTACCAGGACGGCGAAGCCAGGGAGGCAGATGATTTGTGGCTATTCCGGGAGTTCGGCAATGCTGGTGTCGGCTTCACGGTTGGAGAATACGGCAAGATTACTCCAGGATTGCAGTTTGCCTTCTATCACTACTTTCGCGCATCTGAAACGGCAGAAGATTTTGAAACTCCGAGCACTCATTTGGATCTCGCTCCAGCGCTGGAGTTGAACTATACGCGCAAAGGATTTTCGCTATCCGCCGCCGCTGCTTCTCATTTCCGCACAAACTGGGACAACTGGGGTCCGCCCGGATCAGACGGACAACTCAATCCACAAAAACAGTATTGGCAATTCCAATCTTCTTTTAACAAAAGTTTTTATCCGGCGGACTTTCACAAACTCGGATTTTCGATTACTTACCTCAAGGGAAAAAATCTGGATCGTTTTTCCAGTTATCAATTTTTCTATCTCGGAGATCTTTCACTCGCAGGCTTCTCAGGAAGTGGAATACGGTTTGAAGAGGGAACCTTAACGAAGGGAACTTATCAGTTCAACGTGTTTGATCTCTTTCGGGTCGGAGCTCGAGTGGAGTTCGGTGTCGTGCAACCATTATTCGAGACAAAGCGCCAAAAACATGGGGGGATAGGAGCTGATGGCGCAGTATTCGGACCCTGGAATACTCTCATCAATTTCGATCTTGGATAC
>JBKKAT010000006.1:0-4559 GCA_046714535.1 Acidobacteriota bacterium
CTGCGTTAGCAGTGCGGCATAATCTACGAGGACACGAATCAGGCATGCATCAGTTCGGCGTCTGGGCGCACACTGGCTCGAACCGCGCTGGGGTTTTCGGTGTGATCGATGTGCTTCTGTCGGCCAACCCGCGCGACAAGGACGATTTACGCAGTATTCAACTATTCTTGCGAGGCGGATGGTCACCGGAGCTAGTAGATAAGCCGGACGAGATCACCAGTTACATCGGCGGCGGCTTGACCATGCACGGCTTTGCTGGGAACGACAACACCATGGGTCTGGGCGCAGGCGGGGCACACACCGGGGGTGCCGGCGAAATCTTCGTTGAAGTTTTCCTAAAGCTACGCGAAATTGTTTGGCTCACCCTCGAGCCGGACGTCCAACTCTTCTTCACACCAAATGGCCGGTACGTTGCGATTGGCCTTCGGACGAAGCTAAAGTTCTGAGGTTCGTCACAGCCGTTGGAAATTCTATGAACATAATATTTGGAGGTCGGCCCTGCATTAGAAATTGCCATTTCTTGCGCATCAGAACCATGTTCACTCCGGCGCCTTTGACAGATACCGGAGCCGGTAAGCACTGGCCATCAGGATCATGAGTAGAGAAAACGTAGTTACAATTGAAGCGAAATTTTTCGCGGCAATTTGTTTGAGAAAAAATAGATCGTAATTGGCAATCGAGTTTGAAAAGCGCCAGCCACTCATGATGGGTGAAGCCCTCATAAGGAAATGTTCCCTCATACCTTCAGGGAATCGCCATCTCTCATAAAATTCCCCATAAAAAGGCACAAAATCAAAAAGGATCCCATTTAGTGTTAGAAACCAGCTTAGTACAACCAGACCAACAAAGAGTGTTCGTCGCGCAGGATTGGAATAGTGCTCTGCCGCCGAATGGATGCAGCAAAGAACCAGCAGGGGAATCACAGGGATCAGTAAACGTGGCCCCCAGCACCACCCGCCGAATGCACCATGCCAGAAGCTATAGAAGAGCGGTTGAGTAATGAATATTCCTGCAAATGCGATTGCCTCCCATTTCCGTTTTTTCGCAAGCGCCAGAAGTCCGCTGACTGTCAGACAAACAAGCGGGAAAAAGAAAAGAATTCCTCTTCC
This sequence comes from Acidobacteriota bacterium, assembly GCA_046714535.1. Classification (GTDB taxonomy): domain Bacteria; phylum Acidobacteriota; class HRBIN11; order JAKEFK01; family JAKEFK01; genus JAKEFK01. Next base: position 1,110 of record JBKKAT010000006.1, read on the forward strand.
CGGACTCACCAGGAGTCCGATCAGTCGCTTCACAAAAGGGGGGACAATCGAAGGTCGCGGCGGCCCTGCAATCTCTTCGCCGAAATTGAGGAAGGACCCGAATTTGTGATAGTTAAACATCAAAATTACCATTCCGCTCAAAATCATGGGCAGACACATTACAAACAGATTGGTAAAAACCCTTGAGGGCCGCAGCCAATATCCCAGAAGAAGAAACCAGGGTACAAACAATACAAAATCAGGGCGGATGGATATTCCGTAGGCGATAGCAAGGCCCGGATAAAACCACTGCAGTACACTTTCACTTTCCGAAGCTCTGAGAATGAGCAATATTGTAACGACCACAATGAATCCAACAAATGGCTGAGCAAAATCATACCGGCCATACACTGCATACGGCGAGGCCAGACAGGCAACAAGCGACGTTACCAACGACCATTTGCGGGAAAGACCTGTGCGCAGAGCTAGCCGGTAGAGCAAGATCCCTGTAAGCGCAACAATAATCGGATTGAGAATCGAACAATAGAGATACAGATCGTTTCTCATTAAATTCCAATCAAAAGGAATCTTCGAATCGAATTGCATGTGCATCAAATCCGGGCGAAATAACTGAACAAGTACAAGAAAGGGAATGTACGCAATCGTCATCCCAATACCATACTTACTTGTCCCGTAGTATTTGTTGTCCCATCTCAGCGGTGGATCGAAGTGAATCGTTTTTTCTGTCAGCAGAACACGTGCAGCCTGAAAGGTTAACGCGCCATCAATGGAATAGTGGTGCCCCCCCAGGGCAAGCAATTGATAGGAAAGAAGAAGCGCCCCCAAAAACAATGTAACTTTTCTATCGGTCCGCATCGGGCTTCACGACTCCCTCAAATCCGGGTTTGTTGAGTTCGAAAAAACCTTCTTAAAGCGGAAGAAGTCTCGCAAGGGAACCTCGCCTGAGATCACCAGCGCAAATCCAATCATCATCGACAAACACAATAGCTTCAAAACGAGCAACCAACCGTGAGCAGGCCACCAGGAAGCAATGAAGTAAACCATGCAACTGATCAAAACTGCACGTACAACGCTCAGAGCAGGAGGCAGAATTCCGCAGATACGGTGGAGCGCTGCCAGAGTCGCGATCGTCCCCACAAATGTTACTGCCAGGTTGACGTTCGCCGCCGCTATAGCGCCTCCACGGGGAATCATAAGCAGATAACCTACCAAACTGATTGGGAGCTTTGGACCGGTCAAAGCAAAAGTGAGGCCGGGTCTTCCAAAGGCGGTCAGAATTGCGGTCACAACGGAAATGCCAGCCAGCAATACTCCGCTAAAAATCAGACGTGCAAGAATGGGAGCGGTTTCCTGAAACATGGGACCAAAAATCAACCCAACAATTTCATCGGATGCCCCCGCAGACATCGCGGCAAAAGGAAATAATGCCAGAATGATGCGCAGTGAAATCCGTCCTAATTCCTTTGCTTTCTCCGTCTCACCTGCACTCAACATGCTGCTGAGACCGGAAAGCACTAGCGGCGCAAATGAAAGCGAAAAAAGGCTCACCACCAGAGAAAGATTCTGAGCTGCTCCGTAAAATCCGGTGTCTCCGATTGTTCCGCCCATGGGCTTCAGCAGAACAAGATCCAACTTTTCGTAGATCCTCTTTCTGAAAGCAAACATAAAAAGAGGAAGGACATAGTCCCAAAGCTTTCGAAGTGGAAAATCAGAACTCTGCAGAAGGGAGGGCTGGATATAATATCTCGCCACGCTCAACTCAACGATTGTTGCCACAACGCTTCCGAGAATCGCTCCGGTAACAGATAATCCCAGTTCCACCAATCCGATCACCGCGAGTAATCGTACGAGCCAGCGAACAACACTGATCACTGCTCTGGCATTGAACCGCCCCAGACCAACCAGCAGATTTCGGTGCGCCTGTACAATACTGAACAATGGGATATCGATGGCGAACCATTTCAGACAGGAGGACAACAACGGTTCCCCAAGCAAGGCTGCAACCGAATCGGAAAGAGACCAGATCCCTGCAGCGGCCAGACAGCCGGCAACCGTATGAAGCCGGACTACCTTTGTGCCAAGCGGTCTCCAGTCATCTGTTTCAGCCGTGAACTTCAATGTTGCCCGGGCAAAAATGGAACTTACGGTCCATTCAATCCAGGAAATGATGGTGGCCGCTAGAGTGAACAATCCGTAATCGGCAGGACCAAATTTTCTGGTGAGATATGCCGCTGTAATCAGGCCTGTCGGCAGTAACAACGCTTCCGCAAGAAAAATGCGAAAAGTTCCGTGAAACAAAGCGGATTGCGCAGATGATGAATCGCCCCTCATCGTTTACATCATAACAGCCACCGACCCTCTTTTCATTTAACACAGAGACACAAGAGGCACAGAGAAAAAATTTAAACTCCGTGTCTCTGTGCCTCTGTGTTAAGTGTTATGTCGAATACTCTCTCGAGTGTTTATGCAGTAGAATTCTTCCTGGTGCGCACAAGATTTTACTTGATCGTTGGTTTGTTTGTTCTCATCTCCTACCTCTCTCTTGCCTTTAGTCATTTCCTCGCATCGAGGGTCGGGGGTCACGATGAATCGATTCAATTGATGGGCGGATTTCTTATTTCGAGAGGACTTTCCCCTCACAAGGATTTCTGGTCCATGTATACCCCTTTAAATTATTATCTGACTTCTCTCGCCTTTTCCTGGGCGGGGATGTCCGTCATTTCGGCGCGTATTTTACAGGAATGTCTTTTTGTTGCATTCATAATTGCCTGTTATTTCGGCTTCAAAATAGTAAGCGGCAGAGGACCCTATCTCAGTTTTATCCTGACCTTGATCAGTTCCATTCTCGCTGCACGCACCTTCACTTACGCATGGTGGAACCTTTATGCTTTGGGCCTCATTGGAATGTTGTTATATCTATTCAGTCTTAAGAAGGGGAGTAGCCAAAATGTTTTACTTTTATCCAGCGGATTCCTGATCGGACTTGCGTGCCTGGGGAAGCTGAACTTTGGTTTCTATATCACAGCAGGAATCTTGGCCGCCATCGCCACGGAAGCGTTACCAGACAGAGAATCCCGGATAAATGGACTTAGAAGAATCTTTCTCTTTCTGCTACCTATTCTGGGCTGTTTTTTGTTTTATCTGGCTCCTTACGGCGCTTTCGCAAAAGAAGTGCTGCACCAGATTGTGATCTTTCCTTCTCAGGGCCTGGAACAGCATAGAATCCTATCGTTACCTGAAGGATTGCAAGGCTACGGTGTGCTGTTTGCTGCTGTCTTTCCGCTGATTTGGATTGTATTTCGTTCTATTCAGGTAACGGCAAAGATTGACCTCTGTGCTGTAATTGCTTTCCTTGCTTCCATTCTGAGCATGGGAATTCTTTTTCTTATTGGAACACATTATCTGCATCTCCTTCCTAAATTTATTGTTCTTACCGGATTTATCCTGATC
>JBKKAT010000007.1:0-2778 GCA_046714535.1 Acidobacteriota bacterium
TCCTTAGCCACTGCAGTCGGAGTGAATCGGGAAATTGTACAGCACGGAATTAATGGATTCCTCGCGCAGGATTTGGGCGACTGGGAGGGTTGTTTAAGTCAACTCATTTCTGATGCGAACCTCCGGCAATCTGTAGGTAAAGCAGCTCGCTCTACAGTATTAGACCGCTATTCCACAGGTGTGTGGTTTCCAAAACTGCTTTCGCTTTACCGCAAATACGCCGGATCATGAAAACGCTCGTTGTCGGCGATATCCAGGGATGTTATCAGGAGTTTTCGGAGCTTTTAACGCTTGCCAAAATAACGGAACGGGATTCCATTGTTGCTGTAGGGGATCTGGTGAACCGCGGTCCCGATTCCCGATCCGTCGTTGAATTCTTCCGGAATACTCCGCATGCAAGATCTGTCATGGGAAATCATGAGCGTAAACATATTCAATGGTTCAATGGCGAAATAACACCCGCGGTATCAATGGAAATTGCGCGCGCTGAATTTAGAAAAAAGGCATATGCCGGGGCGATCAAATTCATGGAATCACTTCCGGCTTTCATTAAGCTTCCCGAAGCGATCGTGATTCATGCATTCTGGGAACCGGGCCTATCTCTGAAGGATCAAAAAGAACACATTCTTGTGGGAGGATCGAACGCTGAAAAATATATTCAAGAAGTATGCAAGAATCGCCCGTGGTGGGAATGTTACGACGGCCACAAGCCTTTGATTGTTGGTCATCACGACTATTCGAAGCGTGGTGTTCCCTTAAACTATAAAGATCGTGTTTACGGTATTGATACCGGTTGCTGTTATGGCCATGCGCTTACGGGATTACTCCTCCCCGGCTTTCGATTCATTTCTGTCCCGGCCAAAAGGGATTATTGGGGGGAAATTCGGCAAAAGTATAATCAACCCATCAAATAGTGTTTGTTGAACAGAAGATAACAAAGAAAACAAAGATTTTTTAACTTCGTTTCCTTCGTTATCTTTTGATGAAAAGAGGTAAGTATGCGGAAATTCATATTTTTGATACTGGTTATGATTACAAACGGTTCAGCATTTTCCGAAACAGAATCATTTTTAACGCGCGCCGAAAAATCAGAGTTTCAAGAAACCTCTCGTTATGACGAAACTATTGAACTTTGCAAGCGTTTGGAAAAAGCATCTCCCTGGATCAAGTTCACCAGCTTCGGCAAGAGTCCTCAAGGAAGAGATTTACCTCTGCTCGTGGTTTCGAAGAACCAGCGTTTCACTCCTGATCAGGTGAGGCAATCGAACGACGTTGTGCTGCTGGTGATCAACGGAATCCATTCGGGGGAAATTGCGGGCAAGGAGGCCAGCCTCATGCTTGTGCGAGACATCGCGATTGCAAAAAAGCATTCCGCTTTGTTGGATCGGGTCACGATGCTTGTGGTTCCGATTTACAGTGTGGATGGTCATGAGCGCTTTGGACCTTACAACCGGATCAATCAAAATGGTCCCAAAGAAATGGGCTGGAGAACCACCTCTCAAAATCTTAATTTGAACCGTGATTGGGTGAAAGCAGATCAACCGGAGACGGTTGCCATGCTGAAACTGTTTTCCCTGTGGTTGCCTGAAATGACGATTGATAACCACGTTACGAATGGCGGGGATTATCAGTATGATATGTACTACTTCACCGATAACGCGGAACTGATACCTTCCGCGCTCCTAAAGTATGTCAAAGAAAAATTTGAGCCGGATCTTCAGGCTGCATTAACGGCAACGGGCCACACAGCATCGGAATTCGTCGATCTTAAAGATCCACTCGATCCTTCGGCCGGCCTCGAAACGGGTGGAACTTTGCCGCGATTTTCGACTGGATACATCAATATTCAGAATCGAGTACCTCTTCTTGCAGAATCTCACATGCTGAAAACTTTTCAGAACCGGATTCAGGCACACTACGATCTCATGGTTGCAACTCTGCAAAGCATGAACCGTGATGCGGACACGCTGCGTAAGGCGGTGAAAAAAGCGGATGAGGAAGTGAAACAACTTGGGAAGAACTACGATCCGGCAAAGAAGTTCGTATTGTCCCTGAAGCTAAATAAGGAGAAACAGGAACCGTTCCGCTTTAAAGGCATGGAATACAAAATCGATGAGAGCCCGATCTCAGGAGGTAAGCGGATCCGATACGGTAACAATCCGAAAGAATTCGATGTGCCCTGGTATCACACTCTGGAAACCGATGTAGCGGTGGCTCCGCCGCTTGGTTACATCATTCCACCCCAATGGACATTCGTTTTGGAACGCCTCTCTGCGCACGGTATTCATTATCAGACGTTATCAAAGCCGCGTACAGGCCGTTTTGAAACGTATCGATTCACGGATGTCAGCTGGAAAGCGGCCCCTTATGAGGGACGTCAGGAAGTGTTGTTCAAAACGATTCCGGTTGTTGAAGAACGGACGCTCCCCGCGGATTCGATTGTTGTCTGGTTGAACCAGCGCACCAACAAAATCATTTTGCATTTGCTGGAGCCGGATGGGCCCGATTCGCTTTTGCGATGGGGATTTTTTAATGCGATTTTCGAACAAAAGGAGTACGCGGAAAATTACGTGATGGAAAGTCTGGCAGAAGAAATGCTTCGGAAGGATCCAAAATTGAAAAAAGAATTTGAAAGACTGTTGAAAGAGGACCCGAAATTTGCCGCCGATCCCCAGGCAAGACTCATGTTCTTTTATCAACGTTCCCCTTACTGGGATCAACAACAGGATGCTTATCCCATCGTCAGGATCACGGATCGTTCCCAAATCCGGGAATGAG
>JBKKAT010000008.1:0-2635 GCA_046714535.1 Acidobacteriota bacterium
GCTTTACATTATATGGAAAAGTAAAGCACAATCAAGGATGATTCAATAACAAACGGCATTGCGGTATCGCTCTGAAATTCTTGCCATGACAATCGGGTACTGAGTTGCAGGGCATATTCAAGAGCCTGGTGCACAAGTCATCTCCTGCGAAGCGATAGGAAAAATGTTAAAATATGTTGCGTATGAACGATCATTATAGGGAGTCATAACAAAAATGGACTTTCAACAACTGGACGTACTGGAAGAAAAGATTAAGAAGCTACTCTCTGCAATGAAAGCCCTGAAATCTGAGAATGAGCATCTGTTGAGAAAAAGTGAGGAAGGCGATAAAGCAATCCACAAGATGAAGTTGGATATGGAAAAATGGTCGCAATCTGCAGATGAAAACAATCATCTTCAGGAGCAGATTGCCGGTTTGACAAAAGAACGGGATGAAGTCAAGCAAAAAATTGAAAGACTGATTTCTCATCTTGAGGAATTGGAAGCAAAAATCTGACGTGTTAAAATGAATTCGCCATGGACACAAAAATTCAAGTGGAAATCTACGGACAAAATTATCAGATTCGGGCCGGAGCGGATCCGGAATACATTAGAAATATTGCCCGTTATGTCGATATTAAGATGAGAGAGATTGCGTCAGGAACTCCCACTGTCGATTCATTAAAAATTGCTGTACTGGCTGCCTTGAACATAACCGATGAATTTTTTCAATTGAGACGCCAGAAACAGGATGTGGATCGAGAAGTGGAGCAGCGCACAGAAAAGCTGAACAAAATTCTGGAATCACTATGAAGAGAAGTACTGAGTGCAAAGTGCTGAGTGCTGAGTATGCTCAGGAGGACTCAGCACTCATTGCTCAGCACTGAATTACATTTGGACTATATGTCAACCACTGGCTCCCCTGCTAAGATCGTGAGGCTTAGGAGATTCTTGAACCAACAAATCAAGAATGGGAGCTTCACGTCAGATTATGGTGTGCATGCCTCTGTTTTGAGGAAGCCTGAAATAATCGCGAAGCACCCACCTGCTTGCAGCAGGTTCAATAATCCGGTCTCACGTTGGTGCGGGGGAGCTTTATACTAAAGGTTAAAAGTGTTGAAGGTGTTGAACGTGTTCAAAGTGCTTGGTAAAAACACTTTGAACTCCTTTAACACCTTTGACACCTTGAACTCTTCTCTCTAAGTTCATCATTCCTAAATTCTTTCACTGGAGCTTGATAGAATGAATGTATTGCTCATTGGCGATGTTGTAGGAAAACCCGGTCGCCAGATGCTTGAAATGTTCCTGCCTTCGCTCATTCAAGAACAGAGCCTGGACTTCATCATTGCGAACGCGGAGAATGTCGCGCATGGATTCGGAATAACGCCGGATACGGCGGATCAACTCTACCGGACGGGTGTCGATGTGCTAACTTCGGGAAATCATATCTGGGATAAAAAGGAGATCTTCGAATACATTAGTAAGGAGAGCCGGCTTTTGCGTCCGGCAAACTATCCTCCCAACGTCCCGGGAAAAGGATTTACCATCGCTCAAACGAAGAGCGGACAAAAAGTGGGGGTCGTGAATTTACAGGGAAGAATTTTTATGGGGCCGGCAGATGACCCTTTTGCAATCGGCATGCAGATTGTGGAAAGAATCCGCAAGGAGACGCCGGTCATCTTTGTCGATATGCATGGGGAAGCGTCTTCCGAAAAACAGGCGATGGGATGGTATCTGGACGGAAAAGTTACCGCGGTCTTCGGAACGCATACGCATGTACCGACGGCCGATCAACGGGTCCTTTCCGCCGGGACAGCTTATGTGACGGATGTGGGGATGAGCGGACCCTATGATTCCGTAATTGGAATCGATAAAGACCAGATTATTCAGAAATTCCTGGATCAAATCCCAACCCGTTTTGAAGTGGCCAAAGAAAATCCGATCCTGCAGGCGATGCTGGTACGGGTGGATCCTAAAACAGGACACGCTCTCAGCATTGAACGAATCACCCGCAAAGGAGAAATCTGATGCAGCAAAGACCGTTGTTCGGGCAAACCGCAGGCTCATCCGAATCTGCCGCTCCCGTTCACGTTTATTCCGTCTCCGAAGTAAACGCGGAGATGAAACTGCTGATCGAAGCCACTTATCCTATGGTATGGGTCGAGGGGGAAGTTTCCAATTTTACACAACCAGGCTCCGGTCATTTTTATTTCAATTTAAAGGACTCGAAATCCCTTTTGAAAGCAGTCATGTGGAAATCGTCCCATCGTTTTTTAAAATGGCACCCGAAAAACGGCATGAAAGTGATGGTTCATGGAAGAATGACAGTTTATGAGCCCCAGGGATGCTATCAGATTGACGTTGTCCAAATCGTACCGCACGGCAAAGGGGATTTATATGCTGCTTTTGAGCAGTTGAAGGAAAAACTCAAAACAGAAGGATTATTTGAAACTTCGCGAAAGCGACCCATTCCCCTGCTCCCTAAGAAAATCGGCATCATCACTTCGCCAACAGGCGCCGCGATTCAAGACATTCTCAATATTCTAAACCGGCGTTTTGCAAATCTTCACATTTTGATTTTTCCTGCAACGGTGCAGGGAGAAGAAGCTGCTCCTTCGATCATCGAAGGACTGCGGGCTTTGAATCTGTCAAAAAC
>JBKKAT010000009.1:0-5236 GCA_046714535.1 Acidobacteriota bacterium
GAATGACGTAGAACAAATCGCGAAAACGGTTCAAGCTTTTGATGCTTTACTGATCGTGGATGCGGTTTCCGCTCTTGCCACGATGCCGCTGTCGACCGGACAAGGGATTGACGTGTTGCTGAGCGGATCACAAAAAGCTTTGATGATTCCGCCAGGTCTTTCTTTTCTCGGACTGACAGAAAATGCGTGGAAGCGAGTTGAATCTTCAAAACTTCCCCGATATTATTTTGACCTTCGTGCGGCTCGCAAATCCTGGGATCAAGGAGGACAAACGCCATTTACTCCGGCAACCTCTCTGATTTTGTCTTTGCAAAAATCATTGAAGGCCATAGAGGAAATAGGATTGGATCGATTGATTCAGTTGACTGAGAATCGAGCACGCGCAACCCGAGCCGCTTTATCAGCGCTATCGATGGAAATGTTTTCAAAAGAAGCGCCTGCGAATGCCCTCACCGCAGTAAAATTCCAGGACGCGGACAAAATCACTTCGGCTCTTAAAAAACGTTTTGGGATTCACCTGGCCGGTGGTCAGGGAGAAATGAAAGGAAAAGTTTTCAGGATTAGTCATATGGGATATATGGATCATTTTGATTTACTTGGTGTGTTGAGCGGGCTGGAATTCGTACTCAAAGAAAGCGGCCATCCGGTTACATTGGGAAGTTCGTTGCAGGCCTTCCAGCAAGTTTATTCCGAGGTAGCTTGACGATGCCTCGAATTTTAATTCCCGACGGCTTATCAGATCCAGGACTCGAAGTTTTGAAACAGGAAAAACCCTGGAACGTTGATGTTCGTTCCAAAATGACTCCGGAGGAGCTGCGCGAACAGATTGCAGGCGTGGATGCGCTGATTATCCGAAGCGCAAGCAAAATCACTGCGGACATTCTGGAAAATGCGTCTCAACTGCGAGTCATTGGAAGGGCCGGGTCAGGCGTCGATAACATCGATCTTGCGGAAGCGACGCGTCGCGGAATCCTGGTGATGAATGCGCCGGATGCGAATACGATCTCCGTTGCCGATCATACTGTTGCCATGCTCCTCGCACTTTGCCGGCACCTTCCTTTTGCTCACAATGACTTGAAACAGGGACGTTGGGAGAAAAAGAAATATGAAGGTCAGGAACTCGAAGACAAGAGCGTAGGCATTCTGGGATTCGGCCGGATCGGCAAAGAGGTTGTCAAAAGATTGCACGCATTCAATGCCCGAATACTCATTTACGATCCCTATGTTTCGGAACGGGTCGCCAAAGAGATGGATGTGGAATTGATGAGCCTCGACCAATTGCTGGGAACGGCCGATTTTTTGAGTCTGCACATGCCGCTCATTCCGGAGACGATCCATTTCTTGAACCGCGAAAGGTTCGCCCGGATGAAGCCCGGCGTACAAATCATCAATTGCGCGCGCGGTGAATTGATGGATGAAGCGGCTCTCTATGAAGCGCTGGAAAACGGAACGGTTCAGGGCGCCGCGCTGGATGTGTTCAGTGAAGAACCGCCTCGAAGCGAGCTGCTGATAAAGCTCATTCAACATCCAAAAGTCATTCTGACTCCTCACCTGGCAGCGTCGACTCTGGAAGCGCAGGAAAAAGTGGGCTATCAAATCGCTGTCGCGATTCGTGATTTTTTGAAAGAGGGAACTGTAAGAAATGCGGTCAATTACTTCAACATGACCAAAGAGGAATACGCGCGTAACGAGCCCTTCCTTCTCCTGAGTGAACGTCTTGCTTCATTTCTTGCTCAAATATCGGAAGGAGGTTTCGATAAAATCGGCATTGAATTCAAAGGAGCGGTGGCACAGCTGTCCAAAGAGGCAATGATTCATGCGGTCTGCAAAGGGGTCTTGCAGCACATTCTTTCACCCAATGTTAATATTGTGAATTCACTGAGCCTTGCAAAAGAACGGGGAATTGAAGTGACTTCTACTGTAAGCGAGCGGGATACGACTTTTTCCAGTCTGATTGCTATTACACTCGAAACGGACAGATCCAGGCAGAAAGTTACCGGTACCGTATTCGAAAAGACGCTCATCCGTTTGATTTCTATTAATGATGTGTATATCGATTTTCGTCCGTTTGGAAACCTGCTTTTCTTTAAAAATCAGGATACTCCTGGAGTGGTGGGAAAAATCGGAACATTGCTCGGAACGAATCACATCAATATCGCTTCGATGAAGCTCGGTCGAATCCCGGAGAGCAGTTATGCGCTGGGGATCGTAAGCGTAGACGGAGATCTACCGGATACTGTGGTTCAGCAATTGAAAAAGATTCCAGAAGTCGTGGACGCGCGTTGCCTTCGAATACAATAGTATGGAGCGCAGGCGTCCCGCCTGCATTATGGGTCGCGGACGTCTCGTCCGCATTCTTGAGGAGTTTCTGAAATGCCGATTTATGAATATGAATGTGTAAACAACAAACATCGATTTGAAGTGATCCAGAAATTTGACGACCCGCCGGTCACGCATTGCACGGTATGCGGAGAGGCAGTGGAAAAGCTTTTCTCCTCGCCTGCAATTCAATTTAAAGGGAGCGGATGGTACATCACCGACTATGCCAGAAAAGGTCAATCCTATTCTGACAGTCCAGCATCCAAGAGCTCAGACTCCACAAGCTCTGACTCCAAAAGCTCGGACTCCAAAAGCTCGGAAAGTAAACCTGCTGCCGAATCCTCTAAAACGGAAAAACCTTCCACAGATTCAAAAGATAAAAGTTCTTAGCGCCTGTGCGGAATTACGCGTATTTGCGGCGCTGGCGGAGAGTATTTCGGGAAATCCCCAGAATTTTAGCTGCAACGGCCTGATTGTTATCAACCTTCGGCAGAACCAGATCGATTAACAATTTTTCCATACGTTCGATAAAAGCGTTGTATACCTCTCCTTCCGTCCATTGCAGTTCCTCGCTTTTCAAGACGCCTTCGAGAAGCGCGGCAAATTGATTGGTTGGATCCAGATTCATCCTGGTTCCCTGTCCCTGGCAAATTCGCCAGGTACTCGAAGTGATCAAGCGAGATGGTTCCATAAGGAACATCCTTTCAATGAGATTGGAAAGCTCTTGAATATTTCCGGGCCATACATATTCCTGCAACAACATCAGAACTTCTTCGGTAAAACCTTTCGGGTGAACTCCTTTTTCCTGGGAATTCCGTCTCACAAAATATTCGGCCAGCATCGGAATATCTTCTTTATGCTGGCGAAGCGGTGGAAGCTTCAGGGTCGAATGATTTGCGCCGGTACCCTCTTGAAAGAGTCCCGGGCGATTTTCCTGATAGGAAGCGATCAGCCGGACGCGCGATTTGCCAAAACGGTCCAGAATCTCCCGCTGCTGATGCGAAGCCAGCTGTTCCATGTGAGAAAGAAATAGAACAGGCGCTTCACTTTTTGAAATAACCGATTGGAGACGGACTCGAATCAATTCCGGCAATGACAGATTGCCATATTGAGTGAGTTGTTTCAGCAGCCGGCAATCGTACAGGACAAATGGTTCACTTTTTCTGCCGGAGATTTTATGAATGCCTTTCGCCAAATGTTCTTTCCCGGTTCCCGCTTCACCGAGAAGCACAACCGGAGTGGAATCGGATGCGAGCCGTTGTGCTTGTTGATTCAGCGTCACGATATCAGGATTTTGTCCGAGAAGGAGATGGTAGTCCGGCGTTATGGGACGCTTCACTGCTTTCGTGTTTTTCCATACGATTGCGTCACGAATTTTTTGTGCGATCGCTTCCAGATTTTGGCTGGTGGAAAAATAATCGTAGATACCATATTGCAAAGCATGGATGGCTGTTTCTGCCGTTCCATTCTGACAGAGTACGATCACAGGAACCGACGCATCGTTTTTGGAAAGCCATTCCTGAGTTTTTATGTCGATTTCATTTTTGAGTTTCAGGATCAAAACGCTTGCTTTTCGCGATTTTGCAAATTTTTGAGGTGTGCCCTGAAGAGAAGTTTTTTTGGCTTCGAGCACAAAATCATCGGCATAGCGTGAAAGTCTTTTGAATAAAGAATCTTCCGCGCCGCAATAGATCACACGAGGCATTAAATTCATTTCTGTACCAGGAACGGAGGGTAAACCAGCGGCTATTGAAGCTTCAAAGAGATAAGATACTTCCGGAAAGGTTCTCCGAGATCTTTTCGCTTTAAAGCAAATTCAACAGTTGCTTTTAAAAAACCCAGCTTATTCCCCGCGTCATAACGAGTCCCTCTAAATTTATATCCAAAAATTGGCCTTTGTTTCAACAACAGTTTTAAACCGTTGGTTAATTGAATTTCCCCTTTTGCATCTCTTCCGACTATTGCCAACATTTCAAATAGATCCGGTGTAAGAATGTACCTGCCGATAATCGCAAGATTTGTGGGGGCTTCCTCCCGGGAGGGTTTTTCAATCATATCGGTAATTTCATACAAACCATCTCCCACTTCCTTTCCAGCGATGATCCCATAAGCGCTCACGTTGTCCGGATCCACCTCTTCGATAGCGACGACCGGATGATGTTTCTCATAAAAAACGTTGAGGAGTTGACGCGTGCAGGGGATCTCCGAATCAATGATGTCATCTCCCAGGAAACAGGCAAACGGTTCATTTCCAATCAGCGTCTGGGCCGTCAAAAGGGCGTGACCAATTCCAAGCGCTTCCTTTTGCCGGACATAAGAGAGGTTGATCATGTCTGAAATGTCTTTCACAATGGCAAGGAGTTCTGTCTCCCCGCGTTGTTCTAAGATTTTTTCGAGTTCGAAAGAGACATCAAAATGATCTTCAATGGCGTTTTTGCCACGTCCGGTAATGATAATGATATTGTCAATTCCCGACGCGAGAGCTTCTTCAACACCATACTGAATGAGCGGTTTATCCACCAGGGGAAGCATTTCTTTGGGCTGCGCTTTGGTTGCCGGTAGAAATCTTGTGCCGAGTCCCGCGGCCGGAAATGCTGCTTTTCTTACTTTCATGGATCTATCAACCTGGTTCGAAATCCATCGAGGTTAATCGGGTTGAAGCTATTGTGTGTTTCGAAAATCGCCGAGTTCGTATTGTAACAATGTGGCCAGAACAAGGCCAGACGTTTCCACCCGCAAGATTCGTTTCCCGAGGTGAAGCAGCCGGTACTTTGCAGCGATAAGCGTTTCCGTTTCCTCTTCCGTCCAGCCTCCTTCGGGTCCTACTACAAATGTAATACGACGTGTAGTGTTGCCGGACAATATCTGGCTAAGGGATCTGGAGTCCCTGCGTTCGTGCAGGCTGATTTTCAAACCG
>JBKKAT010000010.1:0-3161 GCA_046714535.1 Acidobacteriota bacterium
GAATACACCCGTGGACATTTTCCTGATGGAGAACGAGAGCGCGATTGTGAAAGAGTACCACGCAGGGAGATTCCTCCATCCAGATTTTTTCAGCGCGCCGGTACAATTGCACGCGATCGCGAATATCGGCTACCAATCGTGCTTCTTCTACAAAACGGTCAAAATCAGCATTTTCGAAACCTGTATCAAACGCTGGGTTTTTCGAATGGAAGGTTACATACAAAAAATTGTCAGGATCCGGATAGTCAGCAACCCACTTTGTCAGACGCAAAGGCACTCTTCTCTTTTCGATCGCATCCTCCAAAAGGTCAGGCGACAGGAATTGTACACGCACTTCCAAACCAACATCCTTCATGTTTTCCTGAATGATCTGTAAAATCGCCTGATTCGTGCCCGCTTCCGTTTGAAACATTTCAAGAACCGTTCCGTCCGGAACATTTGCCTGTTTTAAAAGACTTCGCGCTCGCGATGGATCATACAAATAGCCGACAGATTGAGGATCATATCCCTGCAATCCGGGCGGCAATAAACTCCTGGCGATCACGGCCCGCTCCTCACCCACAACATCATGAACAATTCGCTGCCGGTCAATCGCGTACGAGATCGCCTGTCTCACCCGGATATCCGTCAACGGAGCAATCTTGCAATTCAACGCAATCAAAGAAGTGTAGAGTTGCACATTCGTTTGCAGACGCGGACGCCATTCGGGCATGCTCAAGAAATGCTCCAGGGTTCGCTTCTGAAGCTCCGAAGAAAAGTGAATTTTTCCCGTTCGAAGTTTTTCGGCAATCTCGGGCTCTGTCGCTCCAAATTTAACGGAAACACTGTCCACGTAAGGAACCGGCTGACCATGATAATCGTTAAAACGGGACATCTCCAGCGAACGGTCCGGATCCAGGCGGTCTAATTTAAACGGACCGGTCCCACAAACGTCTGTCAGCGCCCCGGATCGTGAAGTGAGCTCGGATGGCATGACAAAAGCATAAGTTTGAGCGAGCATTCCCAGAAAGAAGGGGACCGGCTCCCGCAGCCGGATCCGGAGCGTATAAGGGTCCAGAACAGCAATTCCATCTACTGTATTAGTAGACCCGCGCATATATTCCTCGGCCCCCTGAACCATCTCAAAAACCCACGTGCCGGGAGTCTTCAATGCGGGGTGCAAAATCCTCAAAAAGGAATCGCGCACGTCCGGTGCCCTCATTTCTTTTCCGTTGTGAAACCGGACTCCTTTTTTCAGCCAGAACATGTAAGTCAGCGCATCTTCGGATACTTCCCAGCGTTCTGCAAGAGAAGGCCGCAGATCTGTTCCTTCGCCGAATTCCACGAGGCCCTCGTAAAAGTTATAAATCCAATCCACGAGGTAAACGTAACGTCCATAAGCAGGATCGAGTGAAGAAAGACCGGTAGTAACGCACAGGTTGAGCACGCCTCCTTTTCTCGGTTCAGGAAGACGAAACTTAGACAGTTCATCTTTCAGAATGAATGATTCTTGATCCAGCGAAACAGCATTTGCGTTCAACGTGCGGATGGTTGCCGTGCTCGATTGAACCGCGTTCTTGAGACTATGCACGGATCGTACTACCTGGGAGCTTGTAACAGACTGCTCCGAAGTTGCTTTGTGAATGTCCTGAATGATTGCGGAAAGGTGTTCTACGATGCTGCTCACTTCCTTCGCGCCGTGAGTTTGCTCTTTCATTCCCTTTTCTACGTTTCGCAGAAGACCCAGTGTTTGCTCTGCTTTTGAATACACTTCGTGGCTTCCTTTCGTTTGTTCGTGAATGATCCTTGTGATTTGATCGACGCGATCCTGGATCGTAGCAGTGGCCTGTTGCATTTCCGTTTCTGCGCGGATCTGTTCGCGTGAGGCTTCCGCGATGGCAACAACTCTTTCCCGCGCAGTGGAAGTTGTTTTCAGAATATCGGAAAGCGCTTCCGATGCTTTTCCGCTTCTTTCCAGCCCCTCATTCAGCCGGCCCTTCCCTGCCTCCATCATCTGCACGGCATCTTTCATCTCGACCCGCACGCGCGAAATTAACTTTTCAATTTCCTGAACGGAAGCAGAAGTGCGATTGGAAAGTTTGCGGATTTCATCCGAAACAACGGCAAAGCCCCGGCCATGCACTCCGGCTTGAGCGGAAAGAATCGCGGCGTTGAGCGAAAGGAGATTGGTCTGGTCCGCAACTTGCGTGATCACGTTTAGAATTTCACCGATCTGCTCGGAGCTTTTTGCGAGATTTGCAATCACAATCCCGGCGCTTTCAAAAGCCTCGGCAATCTTCTTCATCGCGAAAACAACATCATCCACAACCTCGCTGCCGGTTTTTGCAGCGGTGGAAGCGCGGTCGGCTAATTGCTGCGACTCCGCAGCGCGGTCGGTAACTTCCCGTATGCTGATGTGCATATTTTGCATGGAAAGCTCGGCATCATGCGATGCCGATTTAAGCTTATTGCCGGCCTGTTCCATCTCCTGCATTCCATGAACCATGCTCTGCATGCTCATTTGAGTGTCTTTGGAATAAGTGCCCACCTGCAATGCGTTCCGTGTGACCTCTTCTATGCTGGCCGTTAGCTGCAAAGCGGCGCTGGAAGCTGTAATACCGAGAGCGTTCAAACTTTCCGCTGCTTCAGCAATTCTCATGATCGCGTGATTGATGTCGCTCATCGCCTCTGATGCTGTCTCCGCTGCTGAAGACTGATGCTGTCCGCTTTTCAGCAAAGTCCGGGAAAGTTCAACGACTTGCTCCGATGCATATCCGACACTTCCGCCCACATTTTTCATCTTGTCAACGATCTGACGCAGATGCGCATTCAAAACCAGAAGCGAAACCGAAAAATCGTGCATCCGCTCATCCTGTGTTGAAGGAATGGATCGAAAAAGCCGCAAATCCCCTTCCGCCATCTTTTCCACATCTTCTTTCAGCTCTTCAAATGGCTTCACACGAAGGGGGGTCAAGAAATGAAAAAAAACCAGAAGCAAAGCTACTCCGCCAAACGCAAGCGCACGCCAGAAAACGGAATGAATGAGAAAAGAAAGAAGGAAGAGAAGCAATACGATGAGAACAAGACGCAACCATTCCCGGTTTTTCAAACTACTTCTTCTCCCGAACGCGGAGGATTGCCGTCAAAAGCCAGTGAAAGAGAGCTACAAGGATGCTCCCCCA
>JBKKAT010000011.1:0-4243 GCA_046714535.1 Acidobacteriota bacterium
CCGGTAAAGGGATCAATAAAACCGCAGGTATCTCCTACCAGTATTGTTCCGTTTCCGCTTGTGCGCTTCAAAGTAAAAGCGAGTGGTCCTGCCGTAATTACAGGAACCAGCGGCTCCGACTTCTTCAAACGATTCGGCAGCTCGGTGTGTTGCAGATAACTTAGCAGGAACTCCTGTAGATCGGTCGTTCCATTCGGGCAAGCTTTTTCATCAACCACAAGCGCGACGTTTGCAAGATGATCGTTGAGCGGCGCCACGCCAACATAACCATCTTTGACCAGATGAATCTCACCGTAATTTTGCAAACCGGACACCTCATCAAAGTAACTGAGGAAAGCATACTTGCGAAGAGATCGAATGGTTTTCATCCAACCAAACGTGCGCCCGATCAAATTATTTCTTCCGTCGGCTCCCGCAATGATTCGCGCCCTTTTCTCGCAAACATTCCCTTGCGAGTCTTTCCCCAGCACACCGACAGCCCGGCCATTTTCCAGAATGAGCTGCGATGCGCGAAATCCTTCCTGCAACCGGATCCCTTTGCTTCTCAGAATCGAAACGAGCAACGCGTCAAAATCTTTTCTCTGAATCGCATAGCCGATGCCACGTTTATAAGTTCCTTTGAATGTGTTTCCCTGATGATCCGTAATTCTCATCCCGTGAATCGGAAAAGGATCGAGTTCTTCCACAGAAGCAAGCAGTTCATTTTCTCCCAGCCACTGCACCGCTTGTGGATTCAAGAACTCACCGCAGATTTTTGTGCGCGGAAAATATGCGGCATCCAGGATTTCAACGGAGTAACCCTTTCGCGCCATGAGCAGTGAGAGGGCCGCCCCTGCCGGACCGGCGCCAAGAATGAGAAGATCCGTATCCATGAGATTTTACGTTCCCGAAACAGGGAATCTAACAATCAGATCGGGAGAGTGCCAAGAGAAAATGGTATTATACTTTCTCTTGTTTTTACGATCTTCGTCGGTAAAGGAAAAATGCGCAAAAAATGAAGTTGAAGATTTTACATTCGCTTATTCTTTGTCTGCTTTTGTACGGCTCCGCAGGCGAGGCGGCCAAGGCAAAGGCCTTCACAATCATTCAACTGAATGATGTGTACGAAATATTTCCCGTACCGACCATAGTGGACCACAAAGTGGAGCTGCGCGGCGGGTTGGAATACGCGGGCACGATGATTGCCGATTTCCGTAAAGCGGGACCCGTGCTCGTGATGCATGCCGGTGATTTCCTTTCTCCTTCTTTGTTATCGATCAAATTCAAACAAAAGGGCAAACAAATGGTGGATGCCATGAACGCGATGCACACCGATTTTGCAACTTTTGGAAATCATGAATTTGATTTCGGATGCCAGGTTCTTGGAGAAAGAATCCACCAATCCAATTTCCAGTGGCTTTCGTCAAATGTGAAATTTCCAAACGAGATGAATCATCTTGCCTCCAAGATTAAGCCATACAGGATTATCAAAATTGCAGGAATGCGTATTGGCATTTTTGCGCTAACCGTTCCACTGGAACCGCTAACCGGTTGCGGTAAAGAACCGATTGTGTTTGAGGATCCTTTTCGGGTAACGGAAAGAATGATTCCGCGTTTGAAAAGCCAGAAGGTTGATTTGATCATTGCGCTCACGCATTTGCGAATCAAGGATGACCGCCGTCTGGCGGAGTTGTATCCGGATATTGATTTCATAGTGGGCGGGCACGATCATGAAGCATTGGTAGAAGTTGTGGGCAAAACTCTGATCACGAAAGCGGGTGCAAACGCTATCGCGCTTGGAGTGATCGGAATCCAGGGAATTCGCACATCGGAAGGATGGGTGATCCAGAAAAATTGGAAACGGGCCGATGTGAATCCAAAAGTGACAAAACCAAGTCCGGCAGTGACCGCCGCGCTCGCCCCCTATGTGGCGCAGATGCAACCGTTCCAAAAAGTCGTCGGCACGACTGAGGTTCCCCTGGATGTGCGCGAAGATACGGTTCGCGAAAAAGAAAGTAATTTTGCCAACTATCTCGCTGACGTCATGCGCACTGAAATGGAATCAGATATTGCACTCATCAATGGTGGAGCCTTTCGTGGGGACAGAGTTCTTCCACCGGGACCACTTAGTCTCAATGATATCTACACTGTGATGCTTTTTGAAAACGAACTTCGCTCGATTGCAATTACCGGCAGACAATTGCTGGAAGCTCTCGAAAATGGTGTGAGTATGGTTGGTGAAAAAGCAGGACGCTTTCCGCAGATCTCCGGAATGAAATTCACTTTTGATCCGGACATGCCGGTGGGACAACGAGTGACAAAAGTGACCATTGGCGATGCTCCCCTCGACCTTGCCAAAGTTTACACGATGGCCACCATCGAGTTCTTGCTAAACCGTGGTTTGATTGATGGTTACCAGTTGCCGAAAGACAAGGTCGTCGAAGGGGGCAATCTAAACGAGATTCTGATCCGTAGTCTGGAAAAGGGGCCCTTGCGTTGTCAGGTTGAAGGAAGGATCTTTCAGGAATAGATTATAAGTGAAGCGGCCCGAAATTCGCTTGTAGGTACATTCTATGGTAAAGCCACGTGTAGTCATTACGGGTCTGGGTGCGCTAAGCCCAAACGGTGCGAACAAGAACGAATTTTGGAAGGCCTTGCAACAGGGGAAAAGTGGGATCGGAGAAATTACTCTTTTCCCCACCGATAAGCTTGCCTGCAAAATAGCAGGCGAAGTGAAGAATCTTTCCTACGATTGCATGCCATACAAAGAGCGCAGAAGGGTGCCGCGGATTGTTCCGATGGCCGTCCAGGCGGCCGAAGAAGCTTTGCAAGATGCGAGAATCCCTTATGCCAATCTTACGGAACTCCAGCGCCAGCAGATCGGAGTCTTTATTGGGACAGGCGGAGGTGGATTGGATTTCAGTGAACAAGAATACGAGAAATTCTTTACTTCAAAGGCGCATGTCAGTCCGTTTGCAATCGTATCCTCCTTTGTTGGAATGGTGTCCAGCGAAGTCAGCATCCGTTTCGGGTTTCGTGGTCCGAGCCATGTCATTTCAACCGGTTGCACAAGCTCAACGGACGCCATTGGCTATGCGACTTCCATGGTACAAAGCGGAATGGTCCAGTACGCCGTAGCGGGAGGCGCTGAGGCATGCATCACTCCCGGGATTCTTACAGCATTTGTGCTGATGGGAACAGCCACAACTAAATGGAATCATGACCCGCAAAGAGGTTCCCGGCCTTTTAATGTGGACCGGGACGGTTTTGTGCTGTCGGAAGGTTCCTGGATTCTGATTCTGGAAACGCTGGAGAATGCCATCGCGCGTGATGCGAAAATTTACGCCGAAATCGCCGGATATGGCTCAACCTGCGACGCGTATCACAAAGTGCAAATCATGCCTGGAGGCGCCGAATCGGCGCGCGCCATTAAGATGGCGATTGAATCTGCAGGCTTGACTCCACAGGAAGTTGAGTACATCAACCTTCACGGAACCGCAACAAAAATCAATGATGAGCTGGAAACGCTGGCGGTGAAAAATGTTTTTGATGGGCGTTCTCACCGGATCCCGGCCAGTTCCACGAAATCGATGATCGGCCATCCGCAGGGCGCCTGTGGCGCAGCAGGGATCATCGCAACCTGCATGGCCATCGAATCAGGAATCATTCACCCAACCATCAATCTCGAGAATCCGGACCCTGCGTGCGATCTGGATTATGTGCCGAACATTTCACGTGAGTCTTCTGTGCAAACTGCATTATGCAACACGATCGCATTCGGCTCCAAAAACAGCGCCATCGTTCTGAAAAAAGTGATTTAAGTGGGCGGCTTATGGAGCGCCGGCTTTAGCCGGCATAGTGGGTCGCCGGCTTTAGCCGGCTTTATCTATATTCACGGTGGCTCTTTTCTGATGGGTGACAATTCCGGCAGCGAAGATGAAAAACCGGTCCATCAGGTTTTTGTGGATAGCTTCTATATTGGTAAATATCCCGTGACGAGTCTTGAATTTCACGAGTTCTTCCAGGACCACCGCTTCAGCGATCCCATGCAGCCGGTTACGAATGTCAGCTGGTTCGATGCGGTTGAATACTGTACATGGCTATCCTCCTTCTCGGGCCACACGTATCGATTGCCCACTGAGGCAGAGTGGGAGTATGCGGCACGATCAGGACGCGCGGAAAATGTCTACCCGTGGGGTACTCGCAATTGGAATGAATGGCCCGAGCTCCATACTCGATTCCAACAGGGCCCGGAACCGGTTGG
>JBKKAT010000012.1:0-12761 GCA_046714535.1 Acidobacteriota bacterium
CTGTTACTGATGGACGAGACGCATTAAAAAGAGTTGCGACCGATCACTTTGATTTGATTTTGCTCGACATTATGATGCCCTTTTTGAGTGGATGGGAAGTGTTAGAAGCTATGCGTTCCAAGGAAGAAACCCGAACCATTCCGATTGCCCTTTTGACCGCGCGGGCATCACCACGGGAAGACAATCAACCGCATCCAACTGACTATTGTGATTACATCACCAAGCCATTTGAACCGGATGATCTGTTGCGAAGGATTCACCAGATTCTGTCCGCCTAAAGAAGTGCCACAGTCATGAGTAATGAGCAATGAGTCACAGTATCCGGTCTCATAACTCATGACTCATTGCTCTGGCACTTCTTTCAGAGCATCTGCTGAATTTTTTGTTCGAAGACTTCGCGGGGTTGGACGCCAAGAATTTTGTCCACTTGCTTACCTTGTTTGTCAAAGAAGATGGTGGTCGGCAAGGCCCACACTCCTCCGAATTTCTCTTCTGTATCTTTGCCCTTCAAAAAAGAAGCATATTCAATCGGCAATTCCTTCATAAACGGCTTCACAATAGAGGCCCCTTCCTCATCGGTAGAAATACCAACAATCACAAGTCCGCGGGAAGAATATTTTTTGTGCAACTCGTTTAACATTGGAATTTCAAACCGGCATGGACCGCACCAGGTGGCCCAAAAATTGATAATCACCGGTTTGCCCCGGAACTGCGCCAAATCGACTGTGGCGCCATTCAAATCCTTCAGTTCTACTTCCGGGAGATCCGAGACCTTCACAGGTTTTTTACAGTAAGAGACGAAAGAAACAAGGCAGATCAGAGTTACAAAAATTGCAATTCGGGTTGTTTTCATAGAGTGCATTTCCGAGCCTATATTATAATAAGTTTACTCGAAGTAAAGTCTAGTCATGAGACGCCTCGAAAATAAAGTAGCTGTCATAACAGGTGGCAGTAAGGGAATTGGAAAAGCCACGGCGGAAGCATTGGCCCGTGAAGGTTGCCGTCTGGTTCTTACAGCGCGTCATGAAGATGAGCTGAAGAAAGCGGCTCGAGAGATTTCTCGCATGGATGTAAAAGTTCTAACTTTCAAGGCCGATGTGCGTAAATGGAAAGAAGTGGAAAGTCTCGCAGCCAAAGTGCAGGAAAAAGTGGGTGCGCCGCAAATTCTTATCAACAATGCGGGCATTGGAAGATTTGGTGAAGTGGCAACCATGAAAGAAGAGGATTTCCGTGCAACACTCGAAACCAATTTATTTGGAGTGTTCTATTGCTGCAAAGCATTCCTTCCGGGCATGATCCAAATGAGAGAGGGACACATCGTCAACATCTCTTCGCTTGCGGGCAAGAATTCCTTTCCAGGCGGAGCAGCCTATTGTGCGTCTAAACATGGGCTCATCTCTTTCGCGGAATGCCTGATGTTGGAAGTGCGGCATCACAACATCAAAGTCTCAACCATCTGCCCGGGAACTGTTCAAACAGAATTTTCGAGTCACAACAAGGACAAATCCTGGGCGCTTACTGCCGAAGATGTAGCGAAAGCCGTTGTTGATGTGTTGACTTCGTCCTCCGGCTCGTTGATGAGCATGATCGATCTTCGGCCGTTACACCCACCCAAACGCTAAGAAAGTTAAAGGTTAAATGTTAAAAGTGAACGCCGCTGTCTGACCTTTAACCTTTGACTTTTAACCTTTAACTTTCCTCGTTGAGGCTGCCGGTCCGATAACCTTCCAGATCCAGGGTGACGAACTTGAACCCCAAGGATTTGAAGTGAGCCGTAATCGTGCCGAAAAGATCTTCTTCCCAGATTCTCTTCATCTCCTGCGGCGCAAGTTCAATTCGCACGATTTTCTCATGGTGTCGTACGCGGATCTGCCGAAAACCCAACGATCGAAGAAAATCTTCACCCTGTTCCACGGTTCTTAATTTCTCCATTGTGATCAAAGATTGATGAGGGATTCGCGACGATAGGCAGGCAGAAGCGGGGATGCTCCATGTGGTGAGACCGGCCAGGCGTGAACGGACCCGGATCTCCGCCTTCTTCATTCCGATCTCAACAAGTGGACTTCGCACGCCATGCAATTCGGCTGCCTGTCTCCCGGGCCGAAAATCGGAAACATCATCGAAGTTCGTTCCATCCACAACAACGGCAAATGCCCGCGAGGCCGCGATCTCTTGCAGAACGCCATAAAGCTCATCTTTGCAATGAAAACAGCGATCCGTATTGTTGGCGCGAAATGCTTCCTTCATCATTTCTTCCGTGTAGATGATTTCGTAGGGAGCGCCAATAATTCTCACATTCTCCAATGCGGAATCCTTTTGAACCTGAGGAACCGTTTCGGAAAAGGAGCTCACGCCAAGAACCCGGTCGCCAAATACGCGATGCGCGGCATACAAAACATATGTGGAATCGACCCCTCCACTGTAAGCGACAAGGCCACTGCGGAACTGGCTAAACCATTCCACCAGCTTCTGCTCTTTTTCTGCGGCTATCTTCTCGAGTTCACTCATAATTCACTTGAAATGCTGAAATCCTTGTTCCAGCGGATATTCCGTTCCCTCTTCATTTACCACGTGAATGCCTTCCGTCCGCGGCACGATCCGGCCTATTTCATAGACAACAATGTCCAATGCCTTGATCCGTCTCAGAAAGATTTCACGAAATTTCTTACTGACAGTGAATAGCAAATGGTAATCTTCTCCGCCGTTGAGCGCAAGAATTCTTGGATCCCGTTTTTTCTTTCTTTCCCAGTACAACGCCGCGGGTGCGATCGGTAGCTTTGCCAATTCCACTCGTGCGCCGACCTGGCTCTCACGGCAAATTTCAGCAAGGTCAGAGGAAATTCCATCGCTCAAGTCGATCATGGCAGTGATTGTCGAGGACAGCGCAAGCTTCTGCGCAAGATCAATCAGACAGGGAGGATCGATGTGACTCATGATCGCTTCCATAACAAGATGAGAATCGCGCTCCCCTTTCGGAAAAATCAAACCGTTCCCAAGAAGTCGAAATCCATCTTTCAATAGATTCAATCCTACCGCTGACCCTCCTAGGTGGCCGGTCACAAAAATAGAATCTCCTTTCCGCGCTCCATTTCTCTGAACTATTTTGTTCTTTGTAACCGAACCGATCAGCGTAATATCAATAAACAACTGTGAGGCGGTTGAAACATTCCCTCCAATCAAATGCAGATCAAAATCCTTTGATATGGAATGCATTCCTTCATAAATATCTTCGATTACCTGGACCGGTGTATCGGGAGGCAAGCCAAGAGAAACAAGGTAGTAATTCGGTGTGCCCCCCATACTGGCGATGTCGCTCAGATTCACCTTGAGCGCCTTGCGGCCTACATAAAAGAAGGGCACGTATTCCCGGCGAAAATGCACTCCTTCAATCAAGGAATCGACCGTATACAACCTGTACGAACGCCCGCCTGCGTCGATAACCGCTGTATCCTCGGAAAAAGTCCGGATAATCCCTTCAGCATTTCCCATGTACTTCTTAATTTCTTGCAGCAGTTTTTTCTCTCCGAGCTCGGCCAGATTCTGGGTCATGACTTCTCCATTATATCCTTCTGGATCGTCGGGTCTTGCCGTGTTGTTATTTGCGATTGTAGTCATGTATGCTATAGTGGCAATCTGCTAAAGAGCGGCCTAAAAAAGCGGCAGAAATGTGCAGGAGGGAACTTCACAGTCCATGGCCGGTGCGGAATACGAAGTTGATCTTATCATCAACAGCAATTATAAGTTCATAGATATTGGCCACGATCTGGTTAAATACCTCTGCAATTTAATCGGCTTCGATGAGGATACGACTCACTGGATTATTCTTGCCGTTCGAGAAGGAATCAGCAACGCCATCAAACACGGAAATAAAGGCGATCTCTTGAAGAAAGTGGTCGTCAAAATGACCTACGAAAACAACGAGCTTTCCGTGATCATCGAGGATGAAGGGATCGGTTTCGACCCCGGAAAGGTTCAAAATCCTTTACTACCGGAAAATCTTCTGAAATCGACCGGTCGTGGCATTTTCTACATGAAAAGTTTTATGGATGGCGTGGAATACGAATTCAAAAAGAATAATCACGGCACTGTTCTTAGAATGAAGAAAAATCTTCAGCCGGCATGAAGAAAACCGCACAAGAGAAAGCACAATTCACTTACAAAGCCAGACTCTCTGAACAACCACTTCCTGAAATCCTGTTCACAATAGCGCAATACAGGGTCCCTGGAGTTGTCACGATCCTCAACCAGGGGATTACGAAACAGATTTTTGTGGATGACGGAAACATTATTTTTGCGGCATCGAACTCCCCCGATGATCATTTGGGAGAGTTTCTTTTCCGGTGCGGAAAGATCAGCCGCGTGGACTATGACAAATCGATTCAACTGATGTCGGAAAGCAAAGGAAAATGGCAGGGAGAAATTCTGATTGATTTGGGAGCCCTCAAAAGAGACGAGTTGCCT
Source organism: Acidobacteriota bacterium (assembly GCA_046714535.1). Lineage (GTDB taxonomy): Bacteria > Acidobacteriota > HRBIN11 > JAKEFK01 > JAKEFK01 > JAKEFK01. The sequence goes on from JBKKAT010000012.1 coordinate 4,462, forward strand.
TGGGCCGTTCGCAGCCATCAACAGGCGATTGTTTGGTCGTTATTCAACTGGTTCGATGGAGAAGTCAATTTTCATCTGGGAAAGTTTCGCCATTCGAAGCCGATTCAACTCGATATCCCGATTCCTCGCGCTGTGCTGGATGGTGTTCGCCACATTCAAAATGCAAAACGGGTCATAGGTTTGATGGGAAGCAGGGACACAGTGTTTCGAGCCGAAGAAAATGCGTTACTCTGCATTGAACTTTATGGTGCCGAAGAAAAGGAACGAACTGTTTTGCGTCTGGTGGATGGAAAGACGAATCTTTACGACCTTTGCGCCGGCTCTCCTTTTAACCCTCATGAAACAGCCAGAATTCTGTACGGTCTGTTTACTCTAAAGCTCATTTATAGAAAAGATCCGGAGGGAATCCGTGTTGTCTCCGGCTTGCCCGCGCCCACTTTTCAGTAGATACGCTCAGCTGCGTGTAAGAAGGGCGATGTGGAGATGTTTGAGATATGGAGATAGAGAAAAAATTTAAGTCATCTCCCCCTCTCTATCATCTCCATATCCCCCTTCTTACACCCTGGTAACCTTGGAGTTGCACTAAACATGTTTACGGAAATATTGTTGCGCTGCCATAGCGTCCCTGAAATCCACACAATCGACGTCTATCTGCATCACGGAGGCTACCAGGCGATCGCGAAGGCAGCGCGCCTGGGACCGCGAGAAATTATCGAACAGGTCCGGAAATCAGGACTTCGTGGAAGAGGCGGGGCCGGTTTTCCCACCGCATCAAAATGGGACGCGGTACTATCACAGGAGAGGAAACCGCATTATTTCATTTGCAACATCGCGGAAGGAGAACCGGGCTCATTCAAGGATCGGGAACTTCTAAAAAATCCGCATATGGTTTTGGAATCGACTGCGATTGGGGCATTCGCTGTTGGCGCTGAAAAAGCTTTTCTGTTTTTACGCGGTATTTTTACTGAAGAAGAAGAGTCCCTGAAACGGGCTTTGATCGCCGCGCGGAATCGCAAATTTCTCGGAAAGGATGGAATGCTCGGTGTCGATCTGGTGATTCACCGTGGTGAAGATTCTTACATTGCAGGTGAAGAAACCGCTTTGTTGGATGGTTTGGTGGTAAAGCCGGCTATCCCACGGGTAAACCCGCCGCGACCGCACCAATCTGGCCTTTGGGAATGCCCGACAGTTGTGAACAACGTGGAAACGATCTGCAACATTGTCCCGATCCTGATGCAGGGCCCTGAAAGTTTTCGGAAACTCGGAACAGCAGAATCTCCAGGCACAAAACTATTTTGTCTCTCGGGCCAAATTCGCAAACCCGGGCTGTATGAATGTCCCCTGGGAATTCAACTATCTGCTCTGTTGCGCGATTTCGGTGGTGGTCCGCTGCCGGGGCGGCAACTCGTAGCGATTTTTCCAGGCGGTCCTTCCACACCGATTGTGCCGGTTGCATTCGATCCGGCGATGGATATTGAAGGACTGCAAAAAGTGGGAAGTCATCTGGGAACCGGTGGCGTGATTGTGATCGATGACTCCTCCGACCTCCGCCAGATTGCTGTTCAAACTCTCTCTTTTTTTATGAACGAAAGCTGCGGTGTATGCCCGCCCTGTTTTATCGGAACACAAGAACTCCATAAATTGTTTCAAATGCAGCAGTCCGACATTTTGAAAATTCGAGAGTTTTGTGAAATGATGAAATATCGCGGTCAATGTGCTCACAGTCGGGCCGCAGCTCTAACATCTTTAAGTTTTTTGAATCAGTTTCCGCAGATTTTTGGAGTGAAACCACAGATAAACACAGATGAACACCGATAAACACAGAAACTAAGAATCTGTGTTTCGGCGCCTCGCCCGTGTTCATCTGTGGTTAAAATATCGAGCATTCGAGAGGAGGAGCGATGGAGTGGGTTCAATCATACTCAGAGTTCTTGTTCAGGTGGATACACGTTGCGGCAGGCATTGCATGGATCGGACACCTCTATTTTTTTAACTTCGTCAACGCGCATGTCGCTAAAACATATGATGCAGATTCAAAGAAGAAAGTAGTCCCCGAGCTCATGCCTCGCGCGCTCTACTGGTTCCGGTGGGGCGCAATGTATACATGGATTTCGGGGTTGTTTCTTCTTGCTTTCTCTTACTACATGGCGAAAAACATGGTTCCGGAGGGGAGCACGATTTCCAACGGAACAGCGAGCATCATCTGTCTCGTGATTCTTTTCGTCGCGTTTTTTATTTATGACATCCTTTGGAAGGTTGTAAAGAATGAAACGGTCGGTGCAGTCATTTCGTTCTTGCTGGTGGTTGCAGTCTTGTTTGGACTTTCCCAAATCCTGGTTGGGCGCTCCGTGTACATTCATATCGGTGCTTTCTTTGGCACGATTATGTTCATGAATGTCTGGATGCGAATTTGGCCGGCCCAAAAGAAAATTATTGCGGGAATTAAGGGCACTGCAGCGGCAGCGGATCCTTCCCTGGTTGCTCTTGCCGGCCTTCGTTCCAAGCACAATACATACATGAGCGTGCCTCTCGCCTTCTTCATGATCTCCAATCACTATCCGGCCTTGTATGGCAACCGGGAATTTGGTTGGGTGATTGCGGCCGTGATCGTGCTGGTAGGTTGGCTGCTTACGAAATTCTTATACGTAAAATCAGCCAGCGCAGCACCGTTGAAAATCGGCGATTAGACACAAATAAGCGGGCATTTTGCCGGCATAAATGTCCGCCGGGCTTTCAGCGGGCGCCGAAGACGTCCGCACTAGGACCTCGTCTTGCGAAACAGGAATCCGAACCCTGACTTCATCGCTTCAAAATAGGCGGATGCTTTCCCCGGTTTCAAATGCAATTTGCCGGTTTCGAAGAGTCTTTTTGCTTCCAGGCGTTTCAGCTTGCCGCTGGAAGTTTTCGGGAGTGTTCCTGCCGGAACGATCACCACTTCGTCCGGGGAAATCCCGATCGATTCTGAGAGATGGTTTCTAACATTGCGTTTCAGTGGTTCGGAGTTGCTTCCCTTTCGCGTTTCGGCAATGACGACCAGTGTCTCTCCGTCTTGTTTCGCGGAACTAAAAGCAACCACGTTCCCGGTGCGAATTCCTGGAACTTCCGATGCAATGCTTTCCAGATCATGCGCATGAAAATTTTTTCCGCGGATAATGATGAGATCCTTACTTCGACCACAAACGTATAGCTCACCATTTACGAAGTAACCAAGGTCCCCTGTTTTGAGCCAGCCATCCGAAGTCTTTGAGTTGCGTGTGGCATTTTCATCTCCAATGTACCCTGGCGTGACGGACGGCCCGCTCACCTGTACTTCTCCTACCTTCCGATCAGACAACGGCAAGCCTTCCTCCGTTGCAACTCTCACCGATAAACCGGGCATCGGTTCACCACAAGAAGCAATCCCAACAGAGTGCGAATCCTGTTCGTTCACCTGCCTGGCAAATCGTGATTCAGACAGAGTTGCGAGGTCCACTCGATCGGATTTCAGACCGCGCAAAAATGGTGTGAAGGTGACAGCCAGAGTGGCTTCGGCCAAACCGTAAGCCGGCACGAGCGAGCCGGGATGCAAAGCTGCCAATTGAAAATGCTCCACAAATTTTTCCATGGTTGCCGGAAGAACCGGTTCAGCGCCACAAATAAAGGTTGTCATGCTGGACAGGTTTAAACCGCTGACATCGGCAATCCGCCGCGCACAAATACCAAATGCAAAATTCGGCGCCGCCGTGTGAGTTCCACGATGTTGCGTGATCAGTTCCAGCCAAAGTCGAGGTTTTTTCAGAAAAAGAATCGGCGGCAATACAACTAGATCACAAGGTAAAGTAATCGCATTCAACACCGTTCCGATCAGTCCCATATCGTGATAGACCGGTAGCCAGGTTACAACACAGGAAGATTCGCTCATGTGAGAAGCCTGGCGGATCATCCACAAATTGGCAGCCAGTCCGCGATGTGAAACGACTACACCTTTTGGATCTGACGTGCTCCCGGACGTGAATTGCAAAAAGGCCACCGGATTTTCTATATGTTGAAAACGATCGTTGTTCCCATCTGCAATGAGTGTTTCGAACTTGAGAACATTCCGCACGGTTCGGGTTTGATGAGGAATCGAACCAAGAAATGAGTACGGTTGCCCTTCGGCAATAATCATCGTAGCTTCCGATCGTTCCGCAACATGTTTGATGAAACGTAAGAACCCCGGCACGGCTTGCAATTTGAGGGGAGGATAGACGGGAGTGGGCGGACAACCCAGCATCATGCAGCCAAGAATTGCGAGAATGGCCGCCTGAGGATTTGTCATTACAAGAATAACAGCATCTCCGGGTTGAACGCCTCGCTTTCGTAAGCCATTCGCGACTCTCCGCGCTTGCTCCATCAGTTCTGCGTAGGTGTAATACTTCGCAGGGCCAGTGGGATCGGCAAAATGAACACCTTTGGATGTCACTTTTTCCAGCTCTTTGAACCTGGCAGTAATCGGAGTCTCGTCCATGAACGAGTAATTATAAGCGATGTAAGGGCAAGGCTTATAAGCTGTATTGCTCGAAAAAACCGGAGACCAACAAAAAGCAAAGAAAGCATATGCGAGTCTGATCGAACTCTGGAAAAATGCGGATTTGGACATACCTTTATTGCAGAAAGCGAATAAGCAACCAGGCGGCAAGGAGGATTGAAATGCCAAAATATGTTATTGAACGGGAATTACCAGGAGCGGGAAAGCTAACAAAGGATCAATTAAGTGAAATTGCCAAAAAATCAAATGGCGTATTGAAAGAGCTTGGACCTCAGATCCAATGGGTTGAAAGTTATGTTACAGACGATAAGATTTACTGCATTTACGTAGCTCCCAGTGAAGAATTGGTGCGGGAACATGCCAAACTCGGCGGTTTTCCTTCGGATAGCGTCAAAGAAATACATTCCATCATCGATCCGCGAAACGGCGAATAATACTAAGATTTTAGATTGCCGATACTGATTTCAGATTGAAATTGGAAAAGTTAAGATTGAAAAGGGTGAGTCGCTGTCTGGTAACCTTCTTGCCAGTGAGCGCTACAAATCCATCTCAAACGAAATTCAAAATGTTTGCGGCTTTGGGCAGCGACTGTGCTCTACGAATCTGCAAAATCTGGACTGTACAGGTACAGTTAGAAAAGCTATGATATTACGGTATGAAACTTGTAATTTTCGACGTAGACGGTACATTGACAAAAACCAACGAGGTGGATGGCGTCTGTTTCCAGCTCGCTTTCGAGCAGGAATTTGGCCTGAGCAAAATCTCCTGCGATTGGGAATCTTATAACCACAGCACCGATCAAGGGATCGCAAAAGAAGTTCTTACCTCTTATTTCAATAGGAACCCGCTCGATTCCGAACTTTCCCGCGCTCGCACTCGATTTATTCGGAACTTAAGAGAAGCCTATTGTTCGAATCCGCAAGATTTTCGGGAAGTGCCTGGTGCCGGCAGCACACTTCGCCTGTTGCGCGAAGAGACAGATTGGAAAGTGGCAATTGCGACCGGATGTTGGGCAGAGTCGGCGAAGTTTAAACTCCAGCGGGCAGGAATTCAAACAGATACACCTTTTGCTTCCTGTGAAGATTCGATTTCGCGTGATGGCATTGTGAGCCGTGTCATTGAAAAAGCAAAATTCTTTTACAATTGCAAAGATTTCGCCACAGTCGTTTTTGTCGGTGATGGAGTCTGGGACGTCACAACGGCTAAGACTCTGGGCATAGGCTTTGTGGGAATTAGCGCGAATGAAAAGAGCCAGCGGTTAAGGAAAGCAGGAGCAAAATTCATATGCTCAGATTTTCAACTCACACCGGTTTTTCTCAACTACCTGGACCATTTTGACGTCTATGAATCCTCAAATTGATCCGTATCTTTACGAAATGCTCGCGGATAAGATTGCGAGCTTGATTGATAAAAGGACCTTCCTGCCGGGAGAAAAAGTTCCCTCCGTTCGCCGGTTGAGCTCACAGGAAAACGTAAGCATCAGCACAGTGTTGCAGGCATACGTCTTACTAGAGGATCGCGGCCTCATCGAGGCGCGTCCTCAATCCGGTTATTACGTGCGACTGCAGCGCCGAGCGCTTCCGCCGGAACCCGCGATCAGCAAACCATCGTTATCTGCAACGCGTGTGAATGTAAGTGAGCTTGTGGCCAGCATTCATGATGCGATTACACGACCCGATATTGTTCCGCTGGGAGCGGCAACGCCGAGTCCGGAGCTACTTCCGATGCGTAAATTGAACCGGATCCTCGCAGCGATCGCACGGGAATCCGATGGTGAAGAACACTCCTACGGACTCATGCAAGGAAGCGACGAGCTGCGGCATCAAATTGCGCGGAGGTCCATCGACTGGGGTTGTAGTTTTTCGGGAGCCGATGTAGTGATCACTTTCGGCTGCACAGAAGCGATCAACCTTTGCTTGAGAGCGGTCGCACAGCCGGGGGATACGATCGCAGTTGAATCACCGACCTATTACGGCTTCTTGCAAATCATCGAAAGCCTCAAAATGAAGGCTCTGGAGATTCCGACCTGTCCACGCGATGGAATCAGTGTGGATGCTTTGGAGCAAGCGATCAAAAAGCATCAGGTCAAAGCATGCCTGATCGCCTCCAATTTTAGTAATCCACTTGGTTGCTGCATGCCTGAAGAGCGAAAGAAACATCTCATCGATCTGTTATCGCGCAAACAGATTCCATTGATTGAAGACGATATCTATGGAGAAATTTATTTTGGAAATGAACGCCCTAAAGTTTGTAAAGCATTTGACCAACAGGGGCTTGTTCTTTTGTGTTCCTCTTATTCCAAGTGTCTTTCTCCGGGTTATCGCGTCGGTTGGACTGCGCCCGGCCGCTATAAAGATGAAGTCAGAAGATTAAAACTGATGAACACACTTTCGTGCGTATTGCCCACACAAATCACGATCGCCGAAATGCTAAGAAGCGGTGGATATGATCATCACATGCGAAAAATCCGCAGAGCTTATGCATCACAGGTGCAAAAAACATCGGAAGCAATTGGACAGTATTTTCCTCGCGGTACTCGCGTGACCCGTCCGCAAGGTGGCTTCGTTTTGTGGGCTGAGCTTCCTAATTCCGTGGATTCCCTGGAGCTTTACAGGAAAGCGCTGGATTCTAAAATCAGTATTGCGCCCGGCTCGCTCTTCTCCCCTAAACAACATTACCGGAACTGCATTCGTTTGAACTGCGCGCACCCATGGAACGACAAAATCGATCAGGCACTGGCGACTCTGGGCCGGCTGACCTATGAATGTAGCTCTGTGTAGATTCGCCTCTGCATCCGTTTTGCATCAGCAGGATCCGGACGCTCTTCAATCAATTCAGCTGCAGTAGCCGTGTGAAACGAAACGACAATCCAATGCTCACCAGCAGCCACTACTGCTTGATGCCAGAAATTAACAGGAATGGAAGCCCACTGATGTTCGATAAGAGCGCGAAAATCCGGTTGCAAAACGTGAGATTCCCATCGATCGTCGATCCAGATTTGCAAATCTCCAGTTTGCCTCCAGGACCTTACTCGCTGATGGCTGTTCGGATGACGTTCTGCGCCGCTGCTGGCCCCTTCCCTCAATAGAAAGACCCAGCTGGATCGGATACTCTCCGGCAGCTTGCCCGCATAGATTTCCAGAGGAACTGTCTCCCACGCGAGCGCTTCGTCTGCACCGGAGAAGTTTCTTTCCACACGATCCGCTATACGGTCGATCACAGGCGCCACAGAAGGATCTTGCAGAATCTGGTTGATCGACCATAACAATTTGCGTTCTTCTTCATTCATTGTTTCATTTTGGATTCATATTCATAATGAGTACAGGATCAGTGAAAAGCATTTTTGTGCAGAACAGTATGGAGCGCTGGCGTCCCGCCGGCATTATGGGCCGCGGACGTCCCGTCCGCAGAAAGGAGAATCCATGTTTCCGATCAAACCATTCATCACACCCGAAGACTTACAGAAAATCGACATACGCGTCGGCACGATCGTAGAGGTCGCCGACATGCCTGCATCTAATAAATTACTAAAACTTACGGTTGAATTTGGTGACCACAGGCGAACGATACTTGCAGGGATGAAAAAAGAGCGTGCGAATCCAAAAGAGATTGAAGGAAAACAAGCCTTGTTTGTTGTGAACCTGGCTCCACGAAAAATGGCTGGTGAGGTCTCGGAAGGAATGCTTTTCGACATCGGTTTTGCCGATGGAATCACTCCGGTTCTTGCCGTTCCGGAGAAACAGGTGCCGGACGGAGCCCGCGCCGAGTAGTCCCGGGTGAGGGCTCTTAACAC
>JBKKAT010000013.1:0-4394 GCA_046714535.1 Acidobacteriota bacterium
ATTGTTTGGAAACATCTTTGGCGAAGATACGATTATTTTGATTCTTTTTATGCTCGTTCCGTTCTTCGTTCCTTTGCCTTTAATGTGTCTTGCAATTTTCACGAGTTTGGTTCAAACTCTGGTGTTCGTAATGCTGTCCTGCGTCTATATTGCGGGCGCCGTGGCACATGAAGAAAGTCATGGGGAGCAAACGGCGGGCCATCTGGCTCCGGCCCCAGCACATTAATAAAGTGACTAGTGGCCAGTGACCAGTGGCCAGTAGCTCACACTGGTCACTGGTCACTAGACACTAGACACTATTTTTTAGGGGGTACTGAAGTGGCAAAGAAAACTGTGTTCCTGTTCGTGTTGATCGCCTTTGTTGCGCTGGCTCAGCCGGCGATGGCTCAGAATGGAGCAGGCGAAACCAACAAATGGATTGCCATCGCATGTGCTTTCGGTCTTGGATTTGCATCAGCTGTTTGCGGAATCGCGCAAAGTATTGCTTTCCGTTCCGCAGCGGACGGTATTGCCCGAAATCCGGGCGCTGCCGATACGATCCGCGGGATGCTTATCCTGGGTCTGGCATTTATCGAATCGCTGGCCATCTACGTTCTCTTGATCTCTTTCATGCTTTACTTCAAGTGGGCATAAATACATTCAGGCGGTCCGTTATCTAACGGATCGCCTTTGTTCTCTCTTCTGTTCGCTTTTGCACTCCCGATTCCCACAATCGAACAACCTTTACTCTTTAACCGTCTATTACCATTGGCACCGCGCTTGCTTTAGCCAGTCCGGAGGTCGAGCCTCCAAACGATGCGGCAGCAGGAGAGGACAACATGAAAGCTTTGTTCCGAGAACTAATAGTAACCCTGCGGTTTTTGTTCCGAAGCGGCGGAAGCACGCTTGTGGCCATTGTGATCCTCACATTAGGATTGGCCGTGACCATTTTCATGTTCTCGGCAATCAATGCCTACATCCTTAAACCCTTGCCCTTTCCTGAATCAGAGCGACTCGTACATCTGGAACATAGCCATCCGGAAGATGACAGTGTGGAAGTCAACATACACGATTTTCTTGATTGGCGAGCTTCTCAAAAAAGCTTCGATAGCCTTGCCGGTTTCTATCAGGGCACCATCAATCTGAGTGGCCAGGCTCGCGCAGAACGATTCGATGGCGCTTTCTTAACGCACAATGTTTTATCGGAAATTAGAGTAAAACCTTATCTCGGACGTTGGTTTTTGCCTGAAGAGGACCGACCGGGCGCCGCTCCCGTTGTGATTCTTGGATTCGATTTGTGGCGAAATCGATATCATGCCGATCCGAACATGATCGGAAAAACGATTCGCGTGAATGCAAAGGAGGCGGTTGTTGTCGGGGTCATGCCGCCCGGTTTCCAATTTCCTGCCCGCGAAGATGTATGGGTTCCGCTGATCGTTGATTTAAAGGAGCTGAAGCGGGGTCAAGGACCGAGTTTGGAAATATTTGGACGGCTGCGCAAGGGCGTAACGATTTCAGAAGCGCAGGCAGAATTTCGGACCATCTCCAGCAGAATCGCAAAGGAATATCCGGCAACAAACAAAGAGTTGATGGCGAGTCTCAAACCTTATGCGCATGAATACGTGGGAACGGAAACACGAACCGTAATCTACACAATGTTTGCAGCCGTTCTGCTGGTTTTGTTGATCGCCTGCGCGAATGTCGCCAATTTGACCGTGGTGCGGATGATCGGACGCTCGCGTGAATTCGCGATTCGTACGGCACTGGGTGCCGGTAGATGGCGCCTCATCCTGCAGGTGCTCACCGAATGCATCGTCATCAGCACGGTGGCAGGTCTGATTGCAGTTTTTCTAGCAGACTATGCAACCAAAATTACATTTGATTCGCTCCGGTCGAATCCAGACATGGCTCCCCCATTCTGGATTAACGAAGAAATCGATTGGCGAATCATTCTTTTCTCCGTGTTCGTCGCGCTTTTTTCCGCAATTCTTGCCGGTTTGCTTCCTGCGTTGCGCGCCTCGCGGACCGACCTTAACACAGCGCTCCATCAAGGTGGATGGGGAATGGCTCAACCACTTGGCCGGACAAGCCGCGTACTGGTCACCGCGCAAATTGCTTTCTCGTGCGTGCTGCTGATCCTTGCCGGATTGATGACGCGAAGCGTTTTGCATCTCGATCATGTCAAGGTCGGCGCCAATGTCCAGAACTTACTGACGGGACGAATCGGCCTATTTGAATCAAAATATCCAGACACAGATTCGCAAATTCGCTTTTACGATTCCCTTTTGCAAAAGCTCTCTACAATGCCAGGCAGCAAGGGAGCCACACTTTCTACAAGCTTACCTGGCACCTTTACCGGATTTAACTTCCTTGCTACAGATAACATGAAAGGAGATCAATCCAGGATGCCGCCTGTTTGGGAAGTTGTGATTGCACCGAATTATTTTCAAGTTCTGGAGATTCCGATTTTCAAAGGGCGTGCTTTTGATTCGCGGGATCATAAGAACGGCCAAAAAGTTGCGATCGTGAACCAGCTGCTCGTGGATAAGTTCTGGCAAGGAGAAAATCCTATCGGGAGACGTCTTCGACTGGGTCAAAGCGCAGACCAGAGTGATTGGCTGACCGTGGTAGGAGTTATTTCCAATGTTCAACAGGATGAATTGGAAGAACAAATGTATCCGGCCGTGTATTTGCCGATCGCGCAGTCAGAATCGAGGTTCATCAGTGTGATTGTTCGCACGCAAGGAGAGCCCACAAATCTTTCCGACAGCTTGCGCAAAAACGTAGAAGCGCTCGATCCCGATCTGCCGGTTTACTGGGTCCGGCCACTCGAAGAATGGATCACGATGAATCGTTTTGACAGCACCTTCATGGCAACTCTGTTTGGAATCTTTGCAATCGTCGCCATCGTTCTGGCCGCCGCCGGACAATACTCTGTGCTGGCATACACGGTGGGGCAACGAACAAAGGAAATTGGTGTTCGTCGCGCACTGGGAGCTCTCGACCAAACGATCCTGAAACTCTTCCTGAATCAGGGACTGAGACAATTCCTGATTGCTCTTATCATCGGATTGCCTATCTCGATGGGTTTTGCGCGCCTCCTGGCAAGCGAGTTCGTCGGCGTCAGCACGTTCGATCCCACAACTCTCGTTGTCGTTCCGCTGACTCTTCTCATCGTAACGGTCGTTGCGGCCATCTTCCCCGCGCGTCGCGCGCTACGCGTCGACCCGGCGGTTGCACTCAGAGCCGAGTAACTTAACGCAAAAAAAGGCGGAAAACTCTACACGAAATAAAAGTAATGTACTACTGGCTGCGAGGTGCCGTAGTACCACACGGAAGTAGCCCTCCCAACCCACGCAGATTAACTTTCCTGTATGAGAGAATTTTAACAATTCCATATAAAAATTAGAGTTCTCCCGACGAAACCCAAGGAGGTCCGCTATGATAAAAAAAATTTGGGATCGGCGGCGGAAAAGAAGGCATCATAATGATGGAACTAACGGACATTCTCCGCATGGGGCGAGATTAATAGGGGAACGAAAAAAAGGGGTCCGCCGCAGGCGCGCAGCAGCGTTGCTTCTTGGATTATCGACAATCATGCCGGTGCCTGGCCCGAAGTTGATTCACGCCAGCAACGGTAAGGCCAAAAGAAATATCACTGTTGCCGGCAGCACCGTCAAAAAAAGGCAGGAAACGGGAAAGAATACAGTCTTTTCGGGGCTGAACAAGAACGGTGCAGTTGAGCTCTGGATCCCTCCGTATTTTGAGAGCGAGCACCCTTCTGTCACACCGGTTCCAATTGATATTATTCAACCGGATGAACTGATGCCTGCCTTTTCAGACATTGTTTACCCGGTATCGATGAAACATGACGTGGATTGGCGACTTGTTGCAGCAGTTATACAGGCCGAATCAGGTTTTAATCCGGAAGCAATTTCACCGGTTGGTGCGCGCGGACTCATGCAATTGATGCCTGCAACAGCAGCAGATTACGGAGTTACAAGCAAAACCATTCATGATCCCACGGCCAATGTGGAGGCTGGTGTACAACATCTGAAGATGCTGTGGCGTCTTTATGATGGTGACATACCGCTCGTTGCAGCCGCTTACAACGCCGGTCAAGGAACTGTAGCTAAATTTGACGGGATTCCACCTTTCGAGGAAACCCGCAATTACGTTGAGAGAGTTCTCAGCTACTACAATTCCTTCGCCGCATAGGGAGTCGCACTCCGACCGGGTGACGCCAAAGCCAGAATGCTTGCGCCAGTGCGAGCGCCGGCATCTCGGCCCGCCGGCCACCTTCAACCGAAGTTTTGCGGAGTCCGCGCTCTCTCTCCCTCACGAAATATTATTTTGCATTTAACCTCAATATTAAAATAATATATTGCATTTATAACTGTGTCGAACTATTATAT
>JBKKAT010000014.1:0-3326 GCA_046714535.1 Acidobacteriota bacterium
TTCCAAACCAAAAGGACGGCTGTATCAGTGGATTCACTCAAGTCCCGGTTGTTATCCCTTGAGCAGCAAAAGCAGAAACAGGTGGTCTTCATTCACTGCACGCTGGATGACTACGCAAGACTTCTGAAAGACCCCGCAATCAAATCCATTTTCTCTGATCTACAAATCGAACCTTTGAACTCGCGGCTTATGAGCCTGCCTCTTTATCTTTTTGGCTATGCCGAAAATAAAGAATTGCTTAAGCTCAAAACGTCGCGGCTGAACAGCGTTCAATTCGCATTCCTTACGCTTCCGTTCGACGAAATTTACGGTGTGGAGGAAGCCGATCTGCTAACCATGCTCAGCCAGATCCTGGCGAAGCCGAAAAATTCCATAAGAATTTATCGCGAAAGAGAAGCCTACACTGCTGCGAAACAGCTATTCGAAGGGCACTACAATCTGGTTGGTATTTACGAAGATGAACCTTCGACTCTTGTGGATGAATTTCAAATCAACCTTATAGAGGAATTGCGGGCGCATCAGGCTCAAATGCTTCCTCTGGAGCGATCAAGAATTAGCTATCATCTTCAGGAAGCGTCTCCCCAACGGCTGAGATACATCTTTTTTGTTCGTCCGGAAGATCCTCTCTTTCCCATGCCGGCAATCATTCAGGAAACAAACTACAACTTCCCGGTTGTGTTGTCGAATCTGCCATCGAGATTTGCTGAGTCACTGCCGGGATTTTCCAAAGCTCTTAGCGATGCATATTTCTTAATGATTCCGGAGGTTTCCCGTCTGCGCTTTTCAGATGAAGCTGAAAGACAAAGTGTGCAACGGCTTTATTTATTGAATGCATACCTTAGCGATCCTGAGAATCGTTACAAGAGTCTTGGCTTTCTCGGATACCTTTTACTGATGAAGGACAGAAAATGGGAGGATGTTCGGGCAAGGGATTTATACGATCAAAAATGTGCGATCTTTCTGAAAAAGCTGAAGTTGAATCGGATTGAGGCGGAGAGTTTGTTTGCGTGGTTGGACCTGAAAATTCCGAAGATCGAAAGGCGGGAGCTATTTACCGATGATGTTTCCCGCCTGTATCAGAATGCTTTGCGTAAAATTGAGCAAGGATTGAAAAGCGAAAAAGAAAAAAGAAAGAATTTTGAAGAAGCACGCGTACTTTTGATCGCTGCTTTGCTGCAGGCGGATGAGCCTAAAAACGTAAAAGGAGGCCGCGGTCTGTGGAGCATTGCAGACTACAACCCCTACTATCAACTGGCGCGCGTGATGCTTTATTTGCAAAAGGAGAAATAAGGAACGGCACAGAGTTTGCTGTTTGATTTGTTGCAATGAAAAAATGTTTCTTACTCTGCGTTCTCAGCGTCCTTTGCGGTGAAAATGTTTTTGCCCAATCGAATGAACGCGTATATGAAGAGCTTGATTTTCGCTTTGTGACTCCAGGCGCTCGGGCCATTGCAATGGGTAAGACGTTTGTTGGGCTTGCGGATGATGCCACGGCAGCGTACTCGAATCCTGCGGGATTGTCGAATTTGTTGGAGCAGGAGTTGTCTTTCGAAGCGATGACAACGGATATCGATCATCATCGATTTATTCCCAGCGAAAACGGCGAGACACAGGTCTTTGGTGATCGAGTCTACGCGCCTTCCTTTTTTAGCTATGCCATTCCGCGCAGTGATTTTACGTTTTCCTTTTTTCGAAATGTTGTGCAGGATCACGAAGAGGATTTTCGATGGCAATCCAGGTTCATTCCATCGATCCATGACATAGAAAGCGGCTATTCCGGAAGTCTATCCGTGGATGCTGAGAATTACGGCATCGGCGCTTCCTATTTAATCAATCCCAAAATATCGATCGGAGGAACGCTGACAGTTTCTAGAATTGATGCAGAGATATCAGCCCAAACGGGTCTGGTAAGGCCACTCAATGAGACCAACACCATCGATACGGACACGGCGGTTGGAGCGATTCTGGGAGTGCTGGTGAAACCGGATAAACAATGGTCCATTGGGGCTGTCTATAACACGGGTTCGAGTTTCGAATTGATATCTACGGTATCCGGCAGATTCGGCACGGGGACCGCCCTTGTTGATCTGAGCGGTGATTACCCGATTGATTATGTAATCCCGGACCGTCTTTCCGCCGGAGCATCTTATAGATGGAATGATCATTTCACGGTTGCTTTTGATGTCTCGCGAATCTTTTATTCACAACAAATCACGGACAATTTCCTGATTCTGGATTTCAAAGATACCTCAACAGTGAAGAATTATTTTATTGAGAACGTTTTTGAATTTCACTCAGGCGCGGAATATCGCCTCTACTACACGGATCGTGTAATCGCATTCCGTGCGGGTCTGTATAGCGATCCGGATCACCAGCTTCATTTTCGTGCTTCACCCGGACAGGATCAGCGGACGGTCGATGTGCTTTCCTTCCGGTTCAACAGTCTGGAACAGAAGACAGATGTGGGAGTAACGTTTGGCGCTGGAATCGCGCTCGCAAATCGCGTCCAGATTGATACCGCCTTTAGTTTCAGCCGCGATTCGGATGACTTCGTCCTCTCCTTCGTCCTCAAACTCTAAAGTCGCAAGTGTAAGAATGGGGATGTGGAGATGTGAGGAGAGAAGGGGATGATTTTGATTAAAAAAATCTCCCTATCTCATTTATCTCCTGATCCCCCTTCTTACACGCAGCTGATCGAAATTTAGGGTGTGTAGCGTTTTAACTTTTCGTACAGTGTGCGAAGTGGAATACCAAGAAGTTCGGCGCTTTTGGTTTTATTCCCGCCGGTTAGTTCCATCGCTTTGAAAATTGTTTTTTTCTCAAGTTCATTTAAATCCAGAACTGTTTCCAGTGCCGTTGATTTTTCTTTGATCGGGAAAAAATGATATTCCGATTCGAGAATAAATACACGCCGCAATTCGTTTTCCAGTTCACGGACATTTCCCGGCCAGTTGTATTCCAGGAATTGTTCCACATTTTTTCCCGGAAGCTGTTTCAAGGGCCGGTGCAATTCTTCGGAAATCTTTTTTGTGTAGAACTCAATGAGAAGGGGAATATCTTCACGTCGCGCCCGAAGCGGCGGCAGATCCACCGTGATCACATTTAATCGATAAAAAAGATCCTCGCGAAACTGATTCTGTTGAACAAGATCTCGCAAGATTTTGTTGCTGGCCGCAATGATACGAACATCAACATGATGGGCCTCTTTGCTGCCAACAGGACGCACCTCACCATTCTGAAGCGTTCGCAAAAGCTTTTTTTGCATTTCCGCGCTCATTTCGCCCACTTCATCCAGAAATAGAGTTCCCCCATCTGCAAGCTGGAAC
>JBKKAT010000015.1:0-3239 GCA_046714535.1 Acidobacteriota bacterium
ATCGCTGCATGAATATTCGCCTGGAGAAGTTTCGCATCATAAAAAGAAGCATCCTGCTGCGCGGCGTGAATCGCAAGGCGTTCTGCCTCCTTCCATTTTTTTTCGTAGAATGCAATCAACGCGCGCAAATATTCCGGAGTCTCTCCCTTCTTCAAGTATTCCAGCGCGGGATCGCGAAATCCTTTTTGAATTCGTTGAATAACGCTCTTCCTGATTTCTTTATTTTGGATCCGCTCCGCTTCCTGAAGTTGTTGCCTGTACATGTGCCCCAGCGCAAGACCAACCGAGTGAGCGAGGTTCGGAGTGTTCAAGCCGGATTGCATTGCCTTCTCAAAATTCTCTTTTGCTGATGCATATTCACCCAGAGCAAGATGACCGCGACCGATCGCATAATAGCCTGGCCCTTCTGACGATTTTCCCAGTTGTTTCATTTGTAGCGCAATTTCTTTCATTTCCATCCGCACTTTTTGTTTGTCGGGACGGACATCATGCAGTGGCAACAGATATGCGGAACGTAAACCGCTTTCTATCTTCGCAATCTGTTGACCAAACCGCTGGGCAATCTCCGTTTGTTTTTGAGCTTTCCAGCGAGCGTTCAATCCGACTACAACCAGAATTCCAATCAACAGGACGCCAACGGTAACTGTGACAGACAAAGCGCGGTTCTTTCGAGCGCGTCTGTAAGTACGCGAAAAAATACCAGTGGGTCTTGCCTGAATTGGATCCCCTTTGATGAATCTGTCCAATTCATCAGCAACAGCTTTCGCCGATTGATAACGCCGTGCAGGATCCTTATCCATGCATTTCGTTACGATGGTTTGCAAGTCGGCGGGAATCGCCGGAGAGCGCTGCTGGAGCGGAACCGGATCCTGTACCATGACCTTCATCAAAATCTCAGCGGCGCTGGTGGCCTCAAAGGGCATATGACCCGAGAACAATTCATACATGGTTACGCCAAGGCTATAAACGTCGGTTCGATGATCCAGTTCTCCGGTTCCGGAAGCTTGTTCCGGAGACATGTACCAGGGAGTTCCAAGAATGAGCCCGGTCGCTGTCATGTCCGATCCTTCCACATGCCTTGCGATTCCGAAATCAAGTACGTAAGGAATCCATTCGCCATCGTCTGTGCGTTCCACAAGAATGTTGACCGGTTTCAAATCTCTGTGGATCAGTCCCGCGCGGTGCGCTTCCTGAACGGCCTCCGCAACGTGTTTCAGGATGATGACTTTTTCCATGATGGTTAGTTTTGGCGACAGATCTTTTAGCGTTTTTCCTTCGATGTACTGCATCGCAATGTATGGTTTATCCTCTGCTTGTCCGACTTCATATACCCTGCAGATGTTTTCATGATTGAGTCGCGCCTGTAGCCGGGCCTCCATCAAAAATCGTTTTAAATAATGAGGATCTTCGCGGCGTAAAAATTTCAGAGCAACCTGACGCCCCAGCGTTGGATCGAATGCCTTATACACAATGGCCATTCCGCCCTGACCCAGAAGGCTGAGATTTTCGTATCTTCCAAACCGGGGAATGAACTCGGGTGGGGAATCATGGTATTTCACGCGGAGTGTCGCATCCAGCAAATCCATATCTGCCTCAACGGACTGTTCCTTCGCTTCGCGAATCAATGCCTGAAGTGTAGCCGGATCGATCAATCCTTTTCTGAGTAGAAGCTCGAAGCGCGGAGACAGGTCCTCTGCAATCGGAATCAAATGCATCGACTCCGCTTCAATTTCTTTGAGCACTTCTTCGTTGAGCAAACCTTTCTTGATTGCGTTTCTCAGTGCTCTTTCTTCTGTTGCAAGATCCAGCTTCACAACCACCCGCCCTCCGCTTGATATGATAGAAAATTAGAAACGATTGTGCACTGCACAGTCCGCTGGTCGAATCATGATCTACGAAATTCGTTGTTCGGAAATAGCTGTGCTCTCCTGGTCTGTACCCGGTTCGGCTGCCTGTAAAGCAACAATTAAGAGCACAACTAACGTTCCAAACTGAACAAATTTGTTTTTCATGGTTCCCTCCTGTGAAAACCGCGCACGGTGTTATTTATCGGATGAGAGAGGGTACTCGTTGTGCCAATTGTATTTACAAATAGAATCAATAACTTACGGGCGGAAAAACTGAACTTCGCGACTTTGCGTGTGCACTAGCCGATGCAATTTGTATTTAAGTCAACCTTGCAGGACTGTGCGCTTGCAGCTGGCGGCCGTCCACCTCTGAGGCCTGAAGAATCCTGAGGATTGAGATCCTTTACTGTTGCTTTCGACAGTTTTAATTTACTGGCATTTGGTCTTTCCTTCTGTATGTCTTTTTTTGTTTTTGCGGTCATCGCTTTTTCTCCTTTACTTTTGTTGATCTTTCACTGGGGTTTCCTTTCTTTCACTTTGATAAGACAAATTGGGAAAAACATTTCACGGGGATAAGAGAAATAGGGAAATTTTTATGAAACTGACAACTAGCGTTGGCCGTTGAGCTGGGTCCAATCGCCGGATTGAATGAAGCTCGCCCAGTAGAAGGGATGCTCACGCCCTTTCCGTTTGAGCAGGCCAAGCTGAGTTTGTCGTAAGGCCTCGCCGCGGCCAAGACCTTTCGTAAGGCCTCTGTAATATTCGGTCATCATTTGGCGTGTTACATAATCGCTGACAGGCCAAAGACTCATGACAAGCGTTTCCGCTCCGGCTAACACGAAAGATCTGCGCAGACCGTACACTCCTTCGCCGTTTTTCACTTCGCCGAGACCGGTGTCACACGCTGAAAGTGTAACGAGCTTTGTGCCCCAGAGATTCATGCCGGATGCTTCGAGCGCAGTCAGTATCCCATCGTCACCGTTGCTCTTTCGAATGTTTGCCCCTGCCAGTGCGAGTCCTGAGCGCAGCAGCGGATTTGCAATCTTCGGGTTTGTTTTGCTGGCATCCGTCAAAAAGAATCCGTGTGTTGCAATATGAAGGATTCGCGGTGCAGTAACCTGTTTGAGTGTAGACTCTGTGGCCTGCGTCCCGGTCAAAACAGAGACGTCGGCAAAAAGTGACTGAATGGCTTTTGCTTCCTGAGCTGTGCCACCCAGCGGCGCAAAATAGACTTGTGATAAATCCGAACCCGTTGTTATGCTTCGTCGTTTGGTAAAACCATTTTGCGGTTTAGCTGTTTTGACTCCTATCGCAATTGATTCCGGCTCACCGAACATCGGATTCGCAACTAATACTGCCTTGTTTTTGCTTTCCCGCCTCATCTGCATCCGC
>JBKKAT010000016.1:0-6554 GCA_046714535.1 Acidobacteriota bacterium
GTTCTACACCGACAGTAGACGGCAACTGGGTTTACGTGTTGGGCGCTCAGGGCAAACTTTACGCACTTAGCGGAAAAGATGGAAAGAAGATTTGGTTTCACGATTTGCAATCAGAATATGGAAGTGAGATACCTGGCTGGGGCACATCCACTTCCCCACTTGTCGAAGGCGAACTGCTGCTCGTCGATATCGGCGGCAAAACCGGACACTCCATCGGCGCATTCAATAAAAAATCCGGGGCTCTGGTTTGGAAAACTCATACGGACAAGCAGGGATACTCTTCTCCGATCGCGATCAACGCCAATGGAACGCGTCAGATTCTGTTTTTCACCGGAACTTCGCTGGTATCGGTTTCTCCAACCGGAACCGTGAACTGGAAATATCCATGGCGAACAAGTTATTACGGCAATATTGCAACACCGATCTTTATTGCGCCGGACAAAGTTTATATCTCAACGGCATATGATACCGGCGCGGCGGTTCTGAAACTCACAGGCGGCAAAGACAAGCTCTCTTTTCAGGAACTCTGGAAGAGCAAGATCGCGCAAAACCATTTCAACAGTTCAGTGCTTCACAACAATCATATTTACGGTTTCGATCAGGCAATACTTCAGTGCCTGGAAGCAAGTACCGGCAAAGAAAAATGGAAACAGAGCGGCTTTGGAAAAGGATCTGTCCTTCTGGTTGAAGGCAATCTGGTCGTTCTTGGAGAACGCGGTCAGCTCGCTCTGGTTGAAGCAACACCTTCCGCCTACAAAGAGAAGAGTCGTACACAAGCAATTGAAGGCAAAACATGGACATCGCCCGCGCTGTCGTATGGCAAATTGTACTTGAGAACTGAAAAAGAAATGATCTGCTTGGATTTGACTGGTCACTAGTCACTGGTCACTGGTCACTTACGGAGTAACGGAAGAATGCGAATGAAAATCATATTTTTGTTGATTAGTTTTTTTGCGGGAAATTTGTTTGCGGCGCAATCACCCTTTTCTGGAGACTTAAAGGCTGGTTCCTATGCATCAGGCTTTCAAGTTATTGGAAAATACGATTACGGCCGGCCCTATAAACGGAAAATCGACTATGACGGAAAGCTCGTATCAGGGGAACGGGCGCGCCCGATTCAGATCAACGTGTGGTACCCCGCAAAGCCAAACCAAAAACCGGCCATGTTGCTTGCCGATTACGTTCATCTGGTTGCCACAGAAGATCTCGGCAAACTCAGGCTGAAAGGCGAAGAGGAAAGCGAAAAGCGTTTCCTGCAAGGGCGCTGGTTTCAGGGACTTCCTGAAGACAAAGTGAAAGAGTTACTGATAAAGTCCGTGAATGCAGTGCGTGATGCGGAACACGCTGAAGGAAGCTTTCCGCTTGTTGTCATCGCCAATAGCGGAAGCCTTTCTGCTCCGTTCAGCCAGTTCGTTCTGGCTGAGTTTCTCGCAAGCCATGGTTACATCGTTGCGTCCGTGCCGTCGCGTGGCGCTCAATCTCCCGGTTTGAGCTCACGGGATTCGGGTGTTCAAATGCAGGATTTGCAATTCCTGATCGGTCAACTCCACGACTACCCATCCATCGATCGAGATAAGCTGGCATTAGTGGGCTTCGGGCTTGGTGGATTGAGCACAGCTTTGTTGGCGATGCATAACACTGATGTCGACGCGCTCATCAGTCTCGATAGCTTGTTGGCAAGCAGATTTGGTTACTCATTGATTTTTCAAAATTCATTTTACAAACCGAATCAACTCACGATTCCTATCCTGCACATCACAGCCCAGGAAGCAAACGAAGACACAGATTACGCTTTCTTTAAAGCCGCCAAGTTTTCGCCGGCACAATACGTGAAACTCAAAGGCCTGACGCCACCCGATTTCAGCGCAATTGGAATGCTAAAAGCGATGCTTCCTCCGCCCAAAGAAGGACCGACTGCGGATACAAAGCTCGGCTATCAGACCCTCTGCACTTACGTTCACCATTTCTTGAACGCTAATCTCAAAAAGGATTCGGCGAGCAAGGAATTTCTGCGTGCCAGGAGCGCCGGTGATTTTACGTTGGTTGAATTTAAACAAGCAGTAAAGACTCCTCCCACTGAGGAACAATTTGTTCAAATTGTGCGCGCGGAGGGGACGCAGAAAGCGGCCGCAATCCAGAAGGAATTTTCCACACTGGTCCCGGATTACAGGCTCTACGATCCGGACGTTCTTTTTCCGATCGCTGCCGAGTATGCCCAGGCGAAAAAAACAGAAGAAGCGGTCGCTGTTTTGAATCTTTGCGTGGAAGCGTTTCCCGATTACTGGGAATGTTATGACCAGATTGGCCGTATTCATATGAACAGCGGGAACAAACAGCTTGCAATAGAAAACTTGAACAAATCGCTGGACTTGAATCCGGAAAATCCGGAGACCGCCGAAATGCTTAAAAAGCTCAAAGAATCCTAGGAGATGTTATGAAGAAATATCTTGCGACAGCATTGTTAATCTTTTTTGCGTCATTTGCATGGAATGCCGATTGGCCGCAATACCGGGGCATCAACAGAGATGGCATTTCAAAGGAAACAGCCATCGTTAAAACATGGCCTGCAGCCGGTCCGAAGGTTGTTTGGAAAACGGCTGTGGGAGATGGATATTCCGGCATGTCGATCGTAGGGGGTCGCATCTATACCATGGATGCGAAAGACAAAGATGAATTTGTAGTTTGCATGGACGCTACTACGGGCAAAGAAATATGGCGTTATAGAAACGATTCCAACTTTGTGAATGATCAAGGGAATGGACCACGCGGCACGCCGGCTGTGGAATCTAACGTTGTGTATTCTTTCGGCGCCCAGGGTGTGCTTTCCGCGGTCAACGCGAAAGATGGCTCTAAAATATGGGCTATTGATGTAAAAAAAGATCTTGGCGGAAAAGTTCCGATCTGGGGATTTTCCTCTTCGCCTCTGATTGAAGGTGAACTGTTGATTCTTCCCGTTGGTGGATCTGACAACAACGCCATCGTGGCCCTCAAGAAGAAAACCGGAGCGGTCGCCTGGCGTTCACAGGGAGATGAACCGGGCTACTCTTCTGCAATTGCGGTCACGATCAAAGGCATTCGCCAGATACTCGCTTTCAGCGGCACAAAATTGCTTTCTGTTGCTCCTGCGGACGGTAAACTTCTTTGGTCTTATCAATGGAAAACGGATTGGTTTGTGAATGCCGCGGTGCCGATTCTTATGCCGGACGATAAAGTATTTATCTCCACCGCTTATGATGTTGGCGCAGCTGTGTTGAAAGTGAATGTCGCCGGAGGAAAATCTACCGTCCAGGAAGTGTGGCTGGGCAAATCCATGCGGAATCATTTCAATACTTCGATCCTTCACAACGGACACATCTACGGTTTCGATAATGCAGTATTGAAATGCATCGATGCAAATACGGGTGAAGACAAATGGAAGAAATCAGGTTTTGGTAAAGGATCTTTGATTCTTGCCGATGGTCATCTCATCGTGTTGAGTGAACGGGGACAGCTTGTCATGGTAGAGGCAACCCCCGCCGAATACAAGGAGAAGGCATCGGCCGAAGTTCTGCACGGAAAATGTTGGACCATGCCCACTCTTGTTAACGGAAAATTATTCGTTCGTAATCAAAAAGAAATGGTTTGTCTCGATTTAAAAGGTTAATTCTATGAAAAGGATATTGATTCTACTTTTGATGCTAACAATCTCGCTGCCTTTGCTCGCGCAGGAGCAGGAAACAGAGGAAAAGGAACAAGAAGAGACTCAGGACTACTATGTGGTAGTAGAAGATGACGCGCTGGATTCTAATTCCACGCTGACTCCGACAAAACTTCCTGTTTCGCTACAGTGGACTCCGGCCAGTGTTGGGGTTGTGAACAAGACACTTTTCGAAACTCAAGGAGCGACCTATCTGGGAGATGCGCTTCGAAATATAAGCGGCATCAATGTTCAAAGCGGTTTCGGAACGTTCGATCTATTCTTCGTTCGCGGTCTGGATTCGCTTTCGAATGGTCTCGTTCTGACCGATGGCGCCGCCGAACCGGAAACCACCTACTACCAGCTTTACAACGTGGACCGAGTCGAAGTGTTAAAAGGACCGGGAGCTTTTCTTTATGGCGGTAATCCGTTGTCGGGAACCATCCATTTAGTACGCAAACAGCCCACTTTTCAAAATGGTTTGAGCGTGGAGAATTCGTATGGAAGTTTCGAGTCCTATCGCGGAACCATCGATTGGAATATTGCAAACACCGACAAAGACCTTGCATTCCGCGTGAATGGACTCTGGGAAAATGCGAACAATTACCGGGATGACAAAGATAATGATCTTGTTGCAATCAATCCTGCATTTACCTGGAGAATCAACAATCGAAGTTTCCTGAATGTGAACTTTGAATATGTAGCGAACGAATTTGCACCTGATGCCGGACTCCCTATTGTTCAAAACCGATTGCCGGATGTTCCCAGAACAAGATCGTATCAGTCCCCTTTTGATCAATCCCAGCAGGATATTTTTAGAACACGGTTTGACTATGAGGCGCATTTAACCGACACCATCACACTTCGAAACAAGTTTTATTACACGGATCTGGAATGGTTATCCAATGGAACTCTCTTTGCTGGCAGCATACCTGCCGGTCCCGATTTCTTCCTGATTCGAACGCAATTGCAGCTGAATGACCGGCAGAAACTTGTCGGCAACCAGATCGAAACCGCTTTCGAGCTTCAAACGGGCAGCATCAAACACAAATTACTCACAGGCTTCGAAATCAGCCGGCTGGGAGATGTTTTCAGATTGGACGTAGGCTTGTTGCCTCCTATCGCTGTCTTTAATCCCTTCGAAACAGCAACTCCGAATCCGCCACCGATTCCGGGTGTTTCCCAAACAGGAGATGCGCGCAGTTTCATTGCGGCGCCGTACTTCGTCGATCAGATCGCACTCACCGATAAGTTGCAACTTTTTGTGGGAGGCCGCTTCGATATTCTTGATTACGATGACAAAGTCACATCCACCTCGCGGAATGAGAAACAATTCAGCCCCTTATTCGGAGTGACCTACGGGCCTCGCCAGGACCTTTCCGTTTACTTCAACGTAGGAAGAGCCTTCGCTCCACCTTCCACGCTGGTTGCGGGCGAGAGAAAGCCGGAAGAAGTAATGCAAGTGGAAGCAGGCATCAAGAAGAGCTGGATGAATGGAAGAATCAGAAGCTCTTTCGCTTTCTATAATCTGGACAAACAGAATATAGCGATACCGGATGACAACGGCTTCACGCAACAAGCAGGTGATCTGAGATCGCGCGGTGTCGAATTTGATTTGTCAGGATCTCCTGCGAAAAATTGGGAAACTTATTTCAATTACGCATTCAACGATTCGGAGCTCACAAACTTTAAAGAGCTGATCGTGATCAGCCAGTTTCCTCCCAACTTTGTTGTGTTGGACCGCGCCGGAAACACAGCCGCCTTTGCTCCGGAGCACATCTTGAATCTGTGGGTTCTGCACGATCTTACGGACAGAATCAAAATTGGCGGTGGTCCACGCTATGTCAGCAGCCAGTTTATTGCGGAGGATAATGTGTATCAGATCGATGGCTATATGACGTTGGATGCTTATGCGGCTTATCAAATGGAAAATTGGCGCATCAGCGCGAATTTCAAAAACCTTACCGATAAGGACTATGAAACGCGCGGGTTCGGATCGACATCGGTAATTCCAGCCGATCCGTTTTCCGTTTATTTCGGAGTCGATTTCAGGTTGTAAGAAAAACGCCAAGCGCCAAGGCGACAAGAAATGATATGAGATTCGTTTTGTACGTCTCGTTGCTCGGCCTGTATCTTCTGCACAGTAACGTGTGGCTCTGGGAAGACGCCTGTCTGATTTACGGTTTTCCTTCCGGACTGCTATACCACATCGCTCTTTGCGTTGCGGCTTCCCTGCTGATGATTTTGCTGGTCAGGTTTGCCTGGCCGTCTCACCTGGAAGTAGAAGCGGATCGGTCCAAATGATTCTGACAATCATCGCAATCTACGTTTCTCTGGTTCTGGGAATCGGATTGTTCAGTCACAAACTCTTTCGGGAAACCGGAGAGGATTATTTTGTAGCCACACGGTCCATCGGATCATTCGTGCTGTTCATGTCTTTGTTCGGTACCCACATGACCGCATTCAGCATCCTGGGCGCTTCCGGTGAGTCGTATCACGTGGGAATAGGCGTTTTCGCGCTGCTTGCATCTTCCTCTGCTCTGGTTGTTCCCGCGGTCTTCTTTTTTGTAGGAACCCGCCTTTGGGCGCTCGGGAAAAAACATGGGTATTTGACACAAATCCAATATTTTCGTGAACGCTGGAGCTCGGATGGCTTTGGGCTCCTCCTTTTTGTCGTGCTGAATTTACTGTTGGTCCCCTATCTGCTGATTGGTTTGATGGGCGGCGGAATTACTCTGACTCAAATTACGAAAGGGGCCATTCCTGAATGGGTTGGCGGACTTGCCGTAATTGCCGTAATCTCCACATACGTTATGTATGGGGGAATGCGCGGCACAGCATGGGTCAACACTTTTCAAACGCTTGTTTTCATGATCTG
>JBKKAT010000017.1:0-6007 GCA_046714535.1 Acidobacteriota bacterium
TCTCCTTTACTCTGGGAAAAGGTAAAACGAGGCCTGAGCGCCGGCCGCGTTCAATCGATTGCCCTGCGCTTGATTTCTGACCGCGAGCGGGAAATACTCGCATTTGTACCGGAAGAGTATTGGATTCTCACAGCATTTTTGGAAGCCAATGAGCCCCCGGTGTTTTCTGCCAGGCTGCTGCGCAAAGAGGGAAAGAAGTTATCTGTTCCCGATCAACAAACTTCGGATCAAATTCTCGCAGACCTCCAGGATGCGATCTATACGGTCAAAGAAGTAGAAAAGAAACAGCGCAAGCGGCACGCTCCTGCGCCTTACATAACGAGCAAGCTTCAACAGGAGGCATCCCGGAAATTCCGGTGGCCTGTGAAGAAAGTCATGATGGTCGCCCAGGAACTCTACGAAGGAATCGAAATTGGAGAGGAAGGGGCCGTTGGTCTCATTACTTACATGCGTACCGACTCGGTTCGAATCTCCGAACAGGCTTTGCAGGAAGGACGCAAATATATTAATGACCAATATGGGCGAGACTATTTGCCGGATCAGCCAAACTATTTCAAGAATAAGAAATCCGTGCAGGACGCTCACGAAGCGATCCGCCCCACATCCGCATTCAGAACGCCGGAAAGCGTCAAGC
The DNA here is from genome assembly GCA_046714535.1 of Acidobacteriota bacterium. Taxonomy (GTDB): domain Bacteria; phylum Acidobacteriota; class HRBIN11; order JAKEFK01; family JAKEFK01; genus JAKEFK01. The sequence goes on from JBKKAT010000017.1 coordinate 635, forward strand.
AATATTTATCCCGTGATGGATACAAGCTCTATGAGCTGATCTGGAACCGTTTTGTCGCTTCTCAGATGAAATCTGCGGAATTTGATGAAACCATCATCACAGTTTCGGCAAAAGATTATGATTTCGAAGCCAGCGGTCAGGTGATGACATTCGCCGGGTATCTGAAGGTTTATCAAGAGGACGAGGAAATCGCCGTTTCCAGGCAAAACCAGCAGGACGCAGTCGACGGGCCAACTAACTTGCCGCCGGTCGAAGTTGGTCAGGAACTCCGTTTAGACAGATTGGAGCCGAAGCAGAATTTCACGCAGCCTCCACCGAGATTTACTGAAGCTGCGCTGGTTAAGGAACTGGAGGACAAAGAGATCGGGCGTCCCTCAACTTATGCCTCTATCATTTCGGTCATCCAGAACCGCAATTACGTTATCAAAGAAGAGAATCGTTTTAAACCGACTGATCTTGGACTCTTGATCTCGGATTTATTGGTTCAACATTTCGATGAATTGATGGATTTCAAATACACAGCGCATCTGGAAGAAGAGCTTGATGAAATCGAAGAAGGGTCAAAGCAATCACTTGAGGTCTTGAAGGAATTTTACGGTGATTTTACCAGGGACCTGGAGAAAGCTTACGACAAGATTGAAAACATTAAAGCTACCGGGCTTGCAACGGATTTGAAATGTCCTCAGTGCCAGAGTCCCATGGTCAAACGGTGGGGCAAATTTGGCGCCTTTTTGGCGTGCACCAATGAAGAATGCAAGTACACACAAAATCCCGATGAAAAGCCCGGTGAAAGCATCGGCGATGTTGGTTCTGAATCGGAACATGTCTGTTTGAAATGCGGAAAGCCACTCGTTGTAAAAGTCGGGCGTTACGGAAAATTCCTCGCCTGTTCCGGTTATCCCGAATGCAAATTCACGGCGACCCTGAATCCGTCTAAAACCGCAGCGGAAGGAACGGTGGAAGTGCCGGGCGAGAAATGTCCTCAATGCGGCAGCGAGCTCGTCATTAAGCAGGGACGCTTTGGGCCATTTATCGCGTGCAGCAATTATCCGGACTGCAAATACATCAAACCAAAAACGGTGGATGTGAAATGCCCGGAAGATGGCGGAGAACTGGTAGAAAAGAGGACCCGCGGACGCAAAATCTTTTATGGCTGCAGCAACTACCCGGACTGCAAGTTCGCAGTGTGGAATAAACCGGTTCGGCAAGAATGTCCCGCCTGTCATGCTCCTTTCATGCTGGAAAAATGGCGGAAGGATCAACCTTCGATTCTCGAATGCTACAATAAAGAATGCAAATTCCAGCTGGAACCGGAACCCGCAGCCCAACCCTAGCTCTTTTTACAGAAGATCGCAAAGCTCGCCAAGAAATAAAAATGAAAAATCAAAAATAAAAAATGAAAAACAACGAGATGGCTATTTCCGTTCTTAAATTTTTTATCTTTGGTTTTTGATTTTTTGTTTTTCTTTGCGTCTTTGCGTTCTTCTGTAAAAAAATATGAAGATTCGAGTCATAGGCGGTGGGTTGGCTGGTTCGGAAGCGGCGTGGCAGATTGCCCAATTCGGATTGCCGGTTGAACTTTACGAAATGCGGCCTGTTCGATCCACACCCGCCCACATCAGCGATCGTCTTGCCGAGCTGGTATGCAGCAATTCATTGAAATCAAATGATCTGTTGCACGCGCCCGGTTTGCTGAAGCAAGAGATGCGAATTCTGAATTCGCTGATCATTCGCGCGGCGGACGCCAGCGCGGTCCCTGCCGGGATGGCCCTGGCGGTGGACCGTGAGAGCTTTTCCGGACATATCCTTCAAGCGCTTCAAGCGCTTCCGCAGGTTGAAATCATCAGGGAAGAAATCGAGAAGATCCCGGCTGACGGCATCAATATAGTGGCGACCGGTCCGTTGACTTCCGATTCGCTGGCTGAATCGATCCGGGAATTCACGAATTCTCCCTACCTTTATTATTATGATGCGATTTCACCGATTGTGGATGTGGATTCGATCGATCGTTCCATTGTGTTTGCGGCATCGCGCTATGACAAAGGGCAAGGGGACTATTTGAACTGTCCGATGAATCGCGAGGAGTATGAGCGTTTTTATCAGGCTCTTCTTTCAGCGGAAACACATCCGTTTAAAGATTTTGAGAAGGCACTCTTTTTTGAAGGTTGTTTGCCGATTGAAGAACTGGCGAGAAGGGGACCGGACACCCTCCGATTTGGCGCCATGAAACCGGTCGGATTGACGGACCCCAGATCCGGCAGCCGTCCTTATGCGGTGGTGCAATTGCGTCAGGACAATCTAGCGGCGTCGCACTATAACATCGTCGGATTTCAAACGAGCATGCGTTTTTCAGAACAGGCGCGTGTCCTTAGATTGATTCCTGGTTTGCAGGATGCCGAATTTCTCCGGTATGGATGGATTCACCGGAATACGTATTTAAATGCGCCGGCGGTCCTGACGGAAACGTATCAAACGAAATCGCGTCCGGCTCTGTTTTTTGCCGGTCAGCTTTCAGGCGTCGAAGGCTATGTTGATTCGGCTGCCTCCGGTTTGCTCGCCGGCCTCAATGCTGCTTTTCTGGCCCTGAATCTTCCGACGCGAGTCCCCCCACCTCATACCGCGCTCGGAGCGCTTGCCTTTTACATCTCAAACGCGGATGCCAAACACTTTCAGCCAATGAACATCACTTTTGGCCTGCTTCACTCTCCGGAAATCCAGGCAATGAGAGACAAACGCCGCAAGAAAGAACTGCTGGTCCAAAATGCGCTCCGTGCCATCGAAGAGTTTGCAGCAGATGTCCAAGCCTCCCTCAAACACTGTTCACTAGCCACTGGCCACTAGTCACTATTTTTGTAGTATTATAAGAATCGTGCAGAAATATCTGGACGAATTCTGGAACTATCTGGAACTGGAAAAACGTTTTTCTGAAAACACGCTCAGATCCTACAGGAATGATCTTGACCAGTTTTGCCAGTTCTTGAATGAGTTTCTCGGACAGGATATTTTTCAAAACCCCGGGGAACTTCCCGCATTGGATTTACTGGCTGTGCGCGGTTTTGTGAATCATCTTCACCGGAAAGGCATGGGAAAAAGCACCATCGGACGCAAAATCGCAACCGTTCGAACGTTCTTCCGGTTTTTGTGCCGCCAAAATTATCTGATCCAGAATTTTGCGGCTCTTGTTCCGGGGCCCAAGCTTCCCAGAAAATTGGTTGAGGTTTTGCAACCGGAAGAAATGAGCCATCTACTGGATGAAGCCGAAGCGGATACGGCCGTTGGGAAAAGGGATCATGCCATGTGGGAAATGTTGTATGCAACGGGGTTGCGGGTCGGAGAACTTTCAAATCTTAAGCTGAAAAACATTGATCATGCTTCTCGCTGCATTTCTGTGTTGGGAAAAGGCAAGAAAGAACGCCTGGTTCTCTTCGGTGAAAAAGCTTCTCTTGCCCTTCTTGATTACTTGCAAGTCCGGTCTGAATTGATTCAAACGAACGATCCCGGGTACGTGTTTTTGAATTTGAAGGGAGAAAGGCTTTCCGAAACGCGGATCCGTCAGCTTCTTCGCGCGCGGGTTCGTCAGGTGGCCATTTACAAAAAGGTTTCGCCACACACCCTGCGGCATAGCTTTGCCACACACCTCCTTACGTCCGGCGCCGATCTTCGCTTTATTCAGGAGTTACTCGGCCATAGCAGCCTGTCCACCACGCAAAAGTACGCCCATCTCAATATCGACCAGCTGCTCAAGACCTATCAGAAAGCTCATCCCCGGAAATAACTTTTATTGTTTCCCCTGAGTCTTACAAGGTAAATAAAGGTTCAAAGAGTTCAAGAGGTTCAACGTCTACTATTGACATAGCACTATGCTCAAAGTATCATAAGTCAACATTCGGGTGTGAATTACAGCGACCGTGTCGCTGAAGAAGATGAGATGATGAGGAAGCTCAGACTTTCAGTCTGTTCTCTGTTTCTCTTAGTTCTTTTCCTTCCTGTTTCGTCAGCATTGGCAAAAGCAAAAAAGGATAACGCCAAAACTCTATACGATAAGGCCGTCCGGCTAGAGAGTGATTTGAAGGGTTCTTCCAAATCCCGCGCCAATGCAGCGGTCTGGAAGAAAACCATCACCGCTTTTCGAAATGTCTATTACATGTATCCCTCTTCCGGATATTGCGACAATGCGCTTTTTCATGTTGCCACGCTTTATTCTCAAATGGCTGAGCAGTTTCATGACTCTTTCTATTACCATCGTGCTACGGCCACTTACCAATTTTTGATTGAACAGTATTCTTCGAGCTCCCTGGTGGAAGAGGCGATGCTCGAAGCGATTCGCATTTATCGCGATGAGCTTAAACGAGAAAATGACGCAGAAGGGCTGCGGAAAAAACTAAAATCAAGAAATCCCAAAGCTGCGGAAACAATTTCCAAAAAACCGCCTGCTACGAACGCTCAGCCGGCGACTTTGCAAACCCTGCGGCACTACACGGGCACCGATTACAGTCGAATCGTTATCGATTTCGATAAGGAGATTTCCTTTAAAAGGGATCGCCTTTCCAATCCGGACAGACTCTACCTGGACTTTGATAACACCGTTGCGATGAAAACCCTGCTCGAGCAAAACTTCCAGGTCGATGACGGTTTCTTGAAGCAGATCCGGGTCGGACAAAATACATATCGCAAAGCCAGAGTGGTCCTCGATCTAAAAAGTATTGAAACGTATGAAATATTCTCGCTTTATCATCCGTACAGGATCGTGATTGACGTTCAAGGTAAAAGAACTACCAGTGCGAAGCCACCCGTCGTTACTGTCACACCGGAAACCACACTGCCGGCTCCTTATGGAGCAGTGGAGCCTCCTCAAAAGAACGGCAATGGAAAATACTCTCTGGCAAGACAACTGGGGCTGAAGGTCAGGCGAATCATCCTGGATCCCGGCCATGGAGGGCAAGACCCCGGAGCGATATCGGGTGGAATTCGTGAAAAGGACATTACCCTGGATGTTTCCCGAAAACTGAAGCAGCTTCTCCAGTCAAAATACGATTTTGAAGTTTTGATGACGCGTGATGCCGATCGCTACGTCGCTCTGGAAGCGCGGACAGCCTTCGCAAACAGCAATGCCGCCGATCTATTCGTTTCTGTTCATGTGAATTCCAGCCGGAATAAAAAGGCGCGGGGCATCGAGACTTATTATTTGAACTTCGCTACAACACCGGAAGCCATGGAAGTAGCGGCGCGTGAAAACGCCATCGCCGAGAAAAACATGGCAGAACTGCAGAAATTAACCACCGCCATCGCCATGAATTCAAAAATCGAAGAATCCAGGGATTTTGCCGGCCTCGTCCAGAATCATCTCGTGTCCCATCTGAAAAAGGACTATGC
>JBKKAT010000018.1:0-3779 GCA_046714535.1 Acidobacteriota bacterium
CTTATGAAGGAAAAACTTTCGATGATGCGCGAAAACAAATCAGCAGTTACATGAATGAGCTGAACCTGCCTACCGGTTATACATGGAGTTTTGATGAGCGAGTGCTGGAACAGGACGAGGAGGGTAAGCAAATGCTGATCAATTTCCTGCTGGCTCTCGTACTCGTGTACATTGTTATGGCTTCGCTCTTTGAATCGTTAATTCATCCATTGGCGATTATCATGGCGATTCCCTTTGCGATGGTCGGTGTGTTCTGGTTCTTGCTGATCACAGGAACTCCGTTCAACATCATGGCGCAGATCGGATTGCTGATCTTGATGGGGGTTGTTGTGAATAACGGAATCGTGTTAATCGATCGCTTGCATCAACTGCGCGAAAGCGGTTTGCCGCGCGAACAGGCGATTTTGCAGGCCTGCGATGACCGTATCCGTCCGATTCTAATGACTGCTGGAACCACGATCCTTGGTATGGTCCCTATGGCAATCGGCTCTGGCGGCATTTTCGGCGGATACTACTATCCGCTGGCTCGCGCTGTCATCGGGGGACTCACTGCTTCTACGATCTTGACACTCCTGATTCTGCCGTTTGTGTATACATTGTTTGACAATTTTGCGATCTGGCTTCGCAGAGTCTGGTACACCTCTGCGCAAACACAACCATCCTCCGCCCCCGCGGGCGACTGAACTTAACACAGAGGCACAGAGGCACAGGATTTCAATAAAATTCTTTTTTTCTCTCTCTGTGACTCTGTGTCTCTGTGTTAAGAGCTAATTTCGTCTTTGCGGCTCGACCACTTTGCGTTTAATATTATCGCGATGCGAATTCTTAATCGTCTGGAACGAAGATTTGGAAATGGCGGAATCCCGAACGTAACGCTAGCGCTGATCATGGCGCAAGTCGCCGTCTACATTATTGGTAAGATCGAGCCACAGATTCTGCCGGCTTTCTATCTCGTCCCCTCGGATGTTCTTCAGGGCCAGGTCTGGAGACTACTGAGCTTTCTGGCCGTTCCGCCCGTCACCAATCCGATCTTCGCTTTTTTCTTCTGGTACCTTTTTTACCTGATGGGGAATTCGCTCGAACATTTCTGGGGCACATTTCGGTACAACATTTTTTTGCTCATTGGCTATTTAGCCACAGTTGCCGCGGCTTTCCTCTTTCCGGAGTTTTCCGCCTCCAACGGATTTTTGCAAGGATCTGTATTTCTCGCATTTGCATTCTTGAATCCAGACTATGTGTTGTACATCTTTTTTATCCTGCCGGTAAAAATAAAATGGCTCGCACTTTTAACCTGGCTTTCCTATGGATACATCCTCATATTCGGTGAATGGAATACGAAGTTCCTGGTGCTTGCTTCGATCCTTAATTTCCTGTTGTTTTTCTGGGTGGACATCAAAGATAGAATCAAAACAGGCCGACGGCATATGGCCTCTCAATCGACTAAGTTCGCCCAGACGAAATCGGAAAAACTACCATTTCACCGCTGTGTTGTATGCGGCGTGACCGACCTCAGCCATCCTGATATGGATTTCCGCTACTGCACCGATTGCGCAGGAACCCCCTGCTACTGCGCAGACCATTTGCAGGGACACGATCACATCCGCACGGCATCCTAAGCTCAGGGTTAAAAGTGTTTAAGGTGTGAAAAGGTTCAAAGTGTTTTTACAAAAACAACTAGATCACTTTTAACCCCTTCAACACCTTCCGCCGACTAATGTACAATAACGAGCATGAAAATAGGAATATTTCTTGCACTCTTTCTGTTCGCTTGTAGTGTTTACGCAGCACCCCAAACCATGCGGGTCGATTATTTCCACACAGGAGACGCGAATCGTGAACTTTTCAGCCTGGATCGCGTGGTCCTTGAACCACTGCCCTGGCCCGGCAATCTTAGTAAATCCATCGACGATACGAATCTTGGGAAGTATCTGTTCGAAGTGATCGACCGTCGAACGAACCGCATCACTTATTCCCGTGGTTTCGCATCCATTTATGGAGAATGGGAAACGACCGATGAAGCGCGGAAAATAAATCGCACTTTTCATGAATCATTCCGTTTTCCCGAACCTCAGGAAGAAGTCCAGGTCCTTCTGAAAAAGCGGGATGCCAACAACGCTTTTAAAGAAATCTGGTCCTTGCTTGTCGATCCCAAAGACATGTTTGTAGATCGGTCGAAAGCCAGGTCCCCTGCCCCGTTGCTGGAGTTACAAAAGAGCGGAGATCCAGCAACGAAGGTTGATTTCTTAATCCTTGGGGACGGCTATACCGCATCCGAATCAAGTAAGTTCGAAAAAGATGCGAGACGGCTCGCGGAAATTCTCTTTTCTAAATCGCCCTTTAAAGAGCATAGAAAAGACTTTAATGTTTGGGGCTTATGCCCACCCGCCCAAGAATCGGGCATTTCGCGCCCCTCTACGGGAATTCACAGAAGAAACCCGGTGGGGAGCACTTATGATGCTTTTGGATCCGAACGTTACGTACTCACTTTTCAAAATCAAGCTTTCCGGGAGATAGCTGCTTTTGCTCCATACGAATATGTGGAAATACTGGTAAATAACAGAACGTATGGAGGGGGCGGAATCTTCAATTTGTACGGCACTGTTGCTGCAGATTCTTTGTGGGCGCCGTATGTTTTTGTTCATGAGTTCGGACACCACTTCGCGGGTCTGGCGGATGAATATTACACTTCTGATGTCGCCTATTTGCCTTCCGAAGAAAGACTTGAACCGTGGGAAGCAAACGCAACAGCCCTTTTGGATACTGAAAATCTGAAATGGCGGGACCTTGTCGCAGCGGGAACACCCATCCCTACTCCATGGAACAAAGAAGCGTTTGAAAAGTATTCTGCTCAGATCCGGGATCGCCGGAGGAAAATTCGCGCTGAAAACAAATCGGAAGAAGAGATGGATCAGTTGTTCCTCGAACAAAAGGGACATGAATCGAAACAATTAGCTGCAGAAAAATATGCCGGCAAGGTTGGCGCTTTTGAAGGAGCAAACTACGCGGCGCGCGGATACTACCGGCCACAGGCCGATTGCATTATGTTCTCACGAAACGATGTACCCTTTTGCGCAGTTTGCCGCCGGGCGCTGGAAACGGTCATCGCGCTATACACTCCGTAACAATTTTTAACGCTAAGGCGCAAAGACGCTAATCGTTACCGAGTCGGTTGTTTGATCAGTTCCAAACTGCAATAAGTACTTCCCCGGTTTTGCGAATTTTACCATTGCATGAGGATCTCCGGCATCCGAAAATGTCGCTTGCGCAGGTCCGGAAATTTGTCGCCACAAAATCCTTTCCGGCATCGAGTTGATCAATAAGCAATGCGCGGATAAATCGTTGATTACGGGCCCAATCAAATGTGTTGCTTTCAGACTCGTATCGATTTCCATAATTTGCATAGACCAGATGGAGTCACGGAAGGTCACGTAAGACGCGAACAATCGCCCTTCGTAGAATTCAAGCTCCTCTATCCTTGCCTGAGGACCATCTTGAAGAGTCATAACCACTTGGGGATTTCCTCTGTTTGGATCGCAGCGGTAGATGGATTCCGTGGCATCGTCGCTGTAATAAAGGCCGTTATCCGTAGCATTGTAAGCAATTCCTCGGACATCGCTGTGGGCGGCAGGCAAAGTTAAAACTTCTGTCGCCTTGCCCGTGCGTGTGTCGAGTAGTAGCAGTTTGCGAGACACCTGATCAACCCCATACAGTCTTTGCTGTGCCTTGTCGTAAGCAAGTCCGAAGACGCGTTGATAGCGCATTCTGGTTTCCAGTGGCTC
>JBKKAT010000019.1:0-2747 GCA_046714535.1 Acidobacteriota bacterium
TGTTTTCATATCGAGACAAGCAGAACAACCCCCCTCTAACTCCCCCCTTAATAAGGGGGGAGAATCACTTTAGAACCTTGTATTACAGTGCACTAATTCCTATGCGGCACAGCGGAACGTGACCGGTATTTCTGTTGTTTCTGGATGTACAAGTTGCGGTCGGATTCTTCCAACATTTCTTCCAGTTTCAATTCCGGACGAATGTTGGACATCCCGATACTCACGCTCAGCTTTGATCCCTGAAAAGTTTTTCCATTAACAGCTTCTGCAAGCTTCTCCATGACAATGAGTGCCCCTTCCTCTTCTGTTTGGGGAAGAATCGCGATGAATTCATCACCGCCGAAACGCGCGAGTAAGTCAGAAGTTCGAACTTGCTCCGCTAAGAGACCAGCGATCTTCTTCAAGACCTCATCACCCCGTAGATGTCCCAAACGGTCATTGAGCTCCTTAAATCCATCCAGATCAATCATCAGGATGGATAAGGGCCAGCCGTAACGCCTCGCACGTTGAAATTCAAGGCGCAGCGTTTCATTGGCAAAATGCCGGTTATACAAACCCGTTAAAGAATCTGTGATGGCCAGCCGCTCCATCTCCTTATACAAACGCTCATTTTCTCGAATCACAAGATGTTGCCGCAACAAAACGAGCCCAATCAAAATGATCGCTTGAAAAAGTACAGGCTCCGGGTGTTCTGTTTGTCCCCGACGGAAAGCCAGGAACAAAACCAGAATGCCCACAAAAGTGGCTACATAGGGAAGCGCCCTGCGAAAAAGCAAACGCCGCGAAGATGGCTCTTCAACAAAGATGGCGGGAAGCGGTTCTCCGATCACCCGCTGCCATGCCGCCGCACCAAGCAAACAAACGGCAGCCAGCATCCACAGAATGTTCATGTAGGGCATTTTGTAAGGAATTTCGCGGATCTCAAAGTAGGCCATGCCGGCATCGGCTATTGCATTGAGTAACATTCCACTGCCCAGAAAGAAAAGGACCCACCACGTCGTTTTTTTTGCGCTGCTTTGAATCAATCCGACAACTGCCGTCAAAAGAAGCACACCACCAACCGGATAAGCTAATGCGACAATAGCGTCCAGTGCTTCGGCCGCAGAAAAATAAGACGGAGAGAGTATAAAATACGACAACGCCATCGAACTCGCCGTCATGACAATTGCCAGATCGAGATATAGAGTAGTCCTCTCTTTGGGAGTTCTCGCTGCGTAGGGAAAACTTAATACACCTGCTAGAGTCAAGGGGTAGTAACACAGGAAGAAAATATCGGCAGCGGAAACAAAAGGATCGACTTTCAAGATGCTGTCTCGATAAAACCAGATCGCTTCCGCTATCGCGGTACAGATGCTGGCGCAGCCCAGCAGAAACCATCCTTGATGAGCCTGGTGACCGAGACGCGGATCTCTTGACAGCGAGAACGCCAAAACTACAAAGGATGCATATACAGAAAGTAACAGGACACTGGATAGGACTTTTTCCAGAGGCGAGGAGAAGTCGAAGAATATGACCGCAACGGCATAGAGGAAAACAAGGAGAATCGCAAAAAATGTTAAGGCCGCCGGACGGCTCCGCGAAAATGTTCGAAACACTCTGTCCCCATCTCGTTCAAGCTTATCACATGTGGATTAACTCGGCCGGATATGACCTCCATTCACAATCACTTATAATAATTGTGTGAAAGTTTGCTGGCTCATTCTGTTATTGGCATTACCCTGCGGAGCCGAAGATGTATCCTCGCTGATGGAAGCTGCCGAAGCTCACTATCATTTGAGGGAACAGGAAACTGAACTTCAGAAAGCCATAGAGACGTACGAGCAGGTGCTTGAACTGGATCCGCAGAATTATGAAGCTGCCTGGAAACTGGCAAAAGCCTACTGGTATCGGGGCAACTATTCAAAGGCCGAGAAATTGCCTTTCTTCGAAAAGGGAATTCAGGCAGGACGAAAGGCTATCGAAAATGCTCCGGACCTGTGCGAGGGGCATTTCTGGCTTGGAATCAATCTCGCTGTGTCCGCGGAATCGAGCGGAGTTTTTAGAGCTCTTGGAATGATCGATGACGTAAAAACGTCAATTCATAAGGCGATGGAAATCACGGAAAACTGTCAATGCGGCGGCCCGCAACGAGTCCTTGGAAAATTGCATGCGCGATTGCCCTTTTTTAAAGGTGGAAGCAAAACAAAAGCAGTCGAATTTCTAAAAAAATCCTTACAATTTTGCCCGCAAGACACGCAATCCAGAATTTTTTTGGCGGAGATTTATATCGATGAAGGCAAGAAAAGTTATGCCAAACAGCTTCTGCGACAAGTACTCGCCCAGGAGCCGGACCCTCAATGGATTCCCGAAACCAAACAGAATAAAATCGTAGCTGAAAAAATGTTACGCGACTTACAAAAAGGACGATGATTGACTCCAAATTCTGGAGGGCGGGCGTCTCTGCCCGCCGCAGCCCGACCGCACAGATTAACGGCGGGCACGGAGGTCCGCCCTCCGTGGTAAAAAACAATGGAAAGGATTGAGAATCTAGCTCAACTCGCGTTCAAATCCATACCGCATTTCAACAAGCCCGATTGCCTGATGGCAAAGAAGGACGGAGCATATGCAGGCATCTCCGCAAAAGAGGTTCGGGATTCCGTCGAATCGATTGCTGCATCGCTGATCGAGTTCGGGATCCAGCCAAAGGATCACGTCGGGCTGCTTTCAGAAAATAGACCCGAATGGGCATATGCAGATCTTGCTATTCT
>JBKKAT010000020.1:0-6012 GCA_046714535.1 Acidobacteriota bacterium
ATACAAAGCTCGGACCGGAAGACATCACACGCGACATTCCCAATCCTGATGAAGACGCTCTTGCTCAGCTGGATGAATCGGGAATCATCCGGATTGGAGCCTATGTAAAACCAGGCGATATTCTGGTGGGAAAAATCACTCCGAAAGGAGAAAGTGTCCTTTCACCGGAAGAGAAACTGCTCCGCGCAATCTTCGGCGAAAAAGCCGGTGATTTCAAGGATGCTTCCCTGGTTTGTCCTCCCGGAATTGAAGGGATTGTGGTGGATGTAAAAATCTTCACCCGAAGAGGTCAGGAAAAAGATGAAAAGACGAAAGCCATTGAAGCTGAAGAAATGGCGCGTCTGAAGAAGAATTTGGACGATGAAATCCGTATCCTGAGTGATTCGGTAAAGGTTCACATCGTAGGAATTCTGGATGGATACATCGCGGCTGAAGATCTGATTGATTCGGACGGCACAAGACTTTTGGAGAAGAACAATCGGATTACCTTCGATGATATTCGCGAGATTCCGATTGAGAAGTTGAAGAAGTTGAAAGTGCGACCTCGTAAAGAATCGGTGCTGGAAAAACTGGAAGACCTCTTCATGAAGTATGAACGACGTGTTGAAGTTTTGAAAGCAACTTATCAGGAGAAGTTCAGCCGGTTTGAAAAAGGAGATGATCTTCCGCCGGGAGTCATCAAGCTGGTCAAAGTTTACATCGCAATGAAACGCAAGTTGTCTGTTGGAGACAAGATGGCGGGACGTCATGGAAACAAAGGCGTCATCGCTGTCATTCTTCCCGAAGAAGATATGCCTTTCTTGCCGGATGGTACACCGGTGGAAATCGTTTTGAATCCGCTGGGAGTTCCTTCCCGTATGAACGTTGGGCAGATTCTGGAAACGCATCTTGGCTGGGCCGGAAAAGCGCTCGGTATGCGATTTTCAACTCCGGTCTTTGATGGAGCTTCGGAACAGGAGATCAAGGATCTGTTGAGAAAAGCGGGTCTGCCATTGATCGGAAAGACGGTTCTGCATGATGGAATTTCAGGGGAGCCGTTTGAACAACAGATTACCGTTGGCTACATCTATATGTTAAAGCTGGCGCACCTTGTAGATGACAAAATTCACGCTCGTTCGATTGGTCCTTACTCGTTGATTACACAGCAACCGCTGGGTGGAAAAGCGCAGTTTGGTGGGCAGCGTTTTGGAGAAATGGAAGTGTGGGCGCTGGAAGCTTATGGCGCATCCCATACGCTGCAGGAACTGCTTACTGCTAAATCGGATGACGTTTACGGGCGCAGCAAGATTTACGAAACCGTGGTTCGAGGAGAGCCATTCTATGAACCCGGATTGCCGGAGTCCTTCAACGTCCTTGTCAAGGAATTACAGTCCCTGGCACTCGATGTTGAAATGCGCGTCGAACAAAAATTCGATGAGGTAGATGAGGATGATGAAGAGTAAACGCGGAAACGCGAAGACGCCAGTCGCGAAGGCGATTTGCGCGTCCAGGAGGAAAGTAAATTGAATATAGTAGAACGACAAAAACAAAGACCCGTAAATATTAATGACTTTTCCAGCATCCGCATTTCGCTTGCTTCTCCGGAAAAGATCAGATCCTGGTCTCATGGAGAAGTAAAGAAGCCGGAAACGATCAATTACAGGACATTCAAGCCGGAAAAGGATGGGCTATTTTGCGCAAAAATTTTCGGTCCGGTGAACGATTGGGAATGTTTGTGCGGAAAGTACAAAAAGATGAAACACAAAGGAGTGATTTGCGAAAAATGCGGTGTAGAAGTCACTCTCGCAAAAGTGCGGCGCGAACGGTTGGGCCACATTGAGTTGGTCAGCCCGGTTTCGCACGTCTGGTTTTTCAAAGGCCTACCAAGTCGTATCGGACAGTTGTTGAATCTCTCCTTAAAAGACCTGGAGAGGATTCTTTATTTCGAGTCTTATGTTGTTGTCGATCCTGGAAAATCGAAAGAGGTCAAGGAAAAAGAGCTGATTTCCGTTGAAGAATATTATCAGTTGCGAGCCGAACACTCCGATATCGTTGCGATGATGGGCGCGGAAGCGATCAAAGAACTGCTGAAGCGGGTCGATGTGGAACGTCACGGCCGCGAGCTTCGCAAGAAGATGAAGGAAGAGAATTCCATCCAGAAGAAGATGAAATTTGCGAAACAGTTGCGGGTTGTGGAAGCATTCCGGAAATCCGGGAATAAGCCGGAGTGGATGATTCTGGATGTGATTCCGGTGTTGCCTCCGGACCTGCGTCCTCTCGTGCCGTTGGATGGCGGACGATTTGCGACATCGGATCTGAATGATCTGTACCGCCGCGTGATCAACAGGAACAATCGTTTGAAAAAACTTCTGGAACTGAAAGCGCCTGACGTCATCATTCGAAATGAGAAGAGGATGCTTCAGGAAGCGGTTGATGCGCTGTTCGACAATGGTCGCCGCGGAAAAATTTTGCGCGGCACGAACAACCGTCCGCTCAAATCTTTGAGTGATGCGTTAAAAGGAAAACAGGGCAGGTTCCGCCAGAACCTTTTGGGAAAACGCGTAGACTACTCAGGCCGTTCGGTCATTGTTGTGGGACCGGAATTGAAATTGCATCAATGCGGTTTGCCGAAGAAAATGGCAATCGAGCTCTTCAAGCCGTTCATTTTTCAAAAACTGGAAGAGACCGGCGCATCGGACACAATTAAGCGATCGAAAGAAATGGTCGAGCAGGAAGAGCCGATCGTGTGGGAAGTTCTCGAAGATGTGATTAAAGATCATCCCGTTCTTCTGAACCGCGCTCCGACGCTTCATCGTTTGGGAATTCAGGCGTTTCAACCAGTGCTTGTGGATGGAAAAGCAATCAAGATTCATCCGCTCGTATGCGCGGCCTTCAATGCGGATTTTGACGGCGATCAAATGGCTGTCCATGTTCCCTTGTCCGTTGCTTCGCAGATCGAAGCCGGCGTGCTGATGATTGCAACCAACAACTTGCTTTCACCGGCGCATGGATCTCCGCTGGCTGTGCCGAGTCAGGACATGGTTCTTGGAATCTACTATCTGACAAACGAAAAGGAATTCGACGAAACGCTACGCAAGAAAAATTTTAGAGCATTCGGTACGGAAGAAGAGGTCATTCTTGCGTATGAAAATGGTCTCGTAAGAACGCATGAAACGGTCGACCTGCGAATCACCAACAGACGTTACATCAATCTGTTGAACAACGATCAGGATGTGCTGCATGCAGACATCATGGAAGCCGATGAGAAAGGTATTCGTCTTCGTACGACTGTGGGGCGCGTAATCTTCAACAACCACCTTCCTTCACATGTTCCCTACATTAACGGGAATTTGAAAAAGAAAGGGCTTGCGCAGCTGGTGCATTACTGCTTCTTGAATGAAGGAAACCAGGCGACTGTTGAGATGCTGTATGCATTGAAAGAACTTGGATTTCTGTACGCGACAAAAGCCGGAATTTCGATCGGCATCGAAGATCTCGAAATCCCAACTGCAAAGAATGCGCTGGTGGGAAATGCGCACAGAGAAGTGGGCGCTGTGGAACAACAGTACCTGGAAGGCGCAATCACCAAAGGTGAAAAGTACAACAAGGTTGTGGACATCTGGACCAACGTAACAGAAAAGATCGCGATCGAAATGTTCACCGGAATGAAAAGAGGAAAGGGAACCGAATTCAATTCGATTTACCTGATGGCTGATTCAGGCGCTCGTGGAAGCTCCTTGCAGATCCGCCAGCTTGCCGGAATGCGTGGTTTGATGGCGAAACCTTCGGGAGAGATCATCGAAACCCCGATCACAACAAATTTCCGCGAAGGGCTGAGCGTGTTGCAGTACTTTATTTCGACGCACGGCGCGCGCAAAGGTTTGGCGGATACAGCTTTGAAAACGGCTGATTCCGGTTACTTAACCCGTCGTCTGGTGGATGTTGCGCAAGACGTGATCATCAATGAACAGGATTGCGGAACGCACAAAGGCATTTACGTCGGCGCGATCGTGGAAGGTGGAGAAATCATCGAACCACTTCGCGACCGTATTGTTGGCCGCGTCGCACAGGAAAATGTGCGCGTTCCGTTTACCGGTGAAATGTACTGCCCGGTCAGCGGTGAAATCGATGAGGACGTATCGAGCAATATTCAAAACGCCGGTATCGAACGCGTGAAGATCCGTTCGGTGTTGACCTGTGAATCGCGCCGCGGTGTTTGCATTAAATGCTACGGACGTAATCTTGCAACCGGACATCTTGCAGAACTTGGTGAAGCGGTTGGAATTCTTGCCGCGCAGTCGATCGGAGAACCGGGTACTCAGTTGACCATGAGAACATTCCACATCGGTGGAACAGCGAGCCGAATCGTCGAACAATCCATTCTCGAATCAAGAATGCACGGTATTATCCGGTTCCGTCACTTGCAGACTGTAAAAAACAAAGAAGGTGTCCTGGTGGTCATGAATCGAAATGGTTCGATTGTGATTCAGGATGAAGAAGGGCGCGACCGTGAAAAGTATTCGATCGTTTACGGTGCGAAGTTGAAAGTTGCGGACGGGCAGATGATCAACAAAGGTCAGGTGTTTGCCGAATGGGATCCTTATTCAAACGTGATTCTGTCCGATGAAGTTGGAAGCGTCGAATATAAGGACATCGTTTTTGGAGTTACGTTGCATGAAGAAGTGGATGAAGTTTCCGGACACCGCCAGAATGTGATTGTCGAATCTCCGGATGAAAAGATGCAACCCACAATCGTTGTGCGCAACGAAGAAGGTAAAATCACACAAAAATATCCGATGCCTTCTCGCGCGCATTTGGTGGCGAAAGATAAGGAACCGGTGCACCCCGGAGATATCCTGGCAAAGATCCCGCGTGAAACAACGAAGACGAAAGATATCACAGGTGGTTTGCCCCGCGTTATCGAGCTCTTCGAAGCTCGACGGCCAAAGGAACCTGCCGTTATCACTGAAATCGATGGAGTTGTGAAATTCGGCGGCATCGTCAAAGGCCAGCGTAAAATCATCGTGCAGAGTGAGAACGAACAGCGTGAATATTCGCTGCAGCGCGGCGCCAACATGAACGTTCGTGAAAATGAACGGGTCCGTGCTGGTCAGGCCCTGATGGATGGCGCAATTAACCCGCACGATATTCTGTCGGTTATGGGTGAAGAAGAGCTGCAAAAATACCTGGTAAACGAAATCCAGCAGGTTTACAGATTGCAGAACGTCACCATCAATGACAAACACATCGAAGTGATCTCGCGCCAGATGATGCGCTGGGTCCGCGTGGAAGATGTTGGTGATACTGAGTTCCTCTACGATGAGATTGTGGACAGGTTCCTGTTCCAGGAAGAGAATGATCGTGTGAGGGCCGAAGGCGGACATCCCGCGAAAGGAAAACCGGTGCTGCTTGGAATTACAAAAGCTTCGCTCAGCACAGAAAGCTTTATTTCTGCGGCTTCCTTTCAGGAGACAACGCGCGTTCTCACCGAAGCCAGCATTCAGGGTAGCGAAGACTTTCTTCGCGGCTTGAAAGAGAACGTCATCATGGGACGTTTGATTCCCGCAGGTACTGGAATGCCGGTCTATAGATCGATTCGTATTGCGGATGATCCCACCATTCCTGAATTCGGTCTACCTTCATCCGAAGATCATGAGCCGGAAGGCGCCATTGTGACTTCGGTTAAAGAACAACTCGGTTGGACCGACGAAGAATAGCTAAAATAAACCGCCAGGAAGGCCAGGCCGCCAGGAGATAAACTTCTTGGCGACTTGACGTCCTGGCGGTTCACTTCTGCACCCCACTTTTACCAGGTGCTTGCCATTGACAAAAGGCCGGCTTCGTCGGTACTCTAAGAGCGCAGTTTTCTTCTACTGAGTTTTCCACAAAGACGGGCGGGAGGAATGAAGGGGGACCTTAGCGATGAAATGCGTAAGGTCCGGAAAGGATAACGCCCCCGGAAAGGCCTTTTGTACCGAGTGCGGCTTAAATCTGGGATCAGCGCCTCAACCTCAAGCCGTCGGTCATAAGTCA
>JBKKAT010000021.1:0-2503 GCA_046714535.1 Acidobacteriota bacterium
TGCGGTCCCCTATGCAGGCTGGAAGCATGCGCTCCCCTGGCGCGCTCAATTCTCCTTAATGAGGGGGAGGATCTTCTTGAAGGCTTCGGAGTCGCTGCTGCCAAGCAGCTCATAGATCACCATCTCGGCGGTGACAGGCAAAGCGCCGGCGGATTCCATCCGTTTTAGGCCAAGCTCATGGTCTGTTTCGCTCCGCGCGCCGACCGCATCTGCGACCACAGAAACCTGGAACCCTTTTTCCAGGAGGTCCAGACAGGTCTGCAGGACACAAATGTGAGTCTCGACTCCCGAAATCACCAGTGATCGCCTATCGGATCCGTCCAGTTCCCTGCCAATGATTGCATCTCCGACGCAGCTAAAACTTGTCTTATCCAGAACGGGCACTCTTATTCTGTCTGCAAGCGCTCCGGCAATCTCACCCAGACCTTTCCTGTACTGGCTCGTCACCATATAAGGTAGACCTAACACATTAGCAGCCCCAATCAACAGTTCATTGCGCGACAGTACCCGTTGCACTCCCGGAATCTTCATCAAAAGCTTTTCCTGCAAATCAATGAAAACAAACAGAATATTGTCGCGATTTAGTCGTGGGATATGTGTCATAAGCTAATCTTCGATGGACTCAAATAATACTACATTTATCATTCTTATTGATTAATTGTAACAATGCGTGTATATTCTTATGTCAAAATGACGGCCGAAGAAATCTATATCAAGTTAAAGGACGAACTTACATCGGATAACGAGAGTAGCAGTTCCCCTGAGCGGATCTTTATCAAGAGTGAAGGTCAGACCATTTGTACGCTTGGGATGAACCGCAGTCACGAAATCATTTTTGTTGAGTTTAAGCCGGCTCCGAAAGATCTTTCTTCGATCGAAAACCAACCCTTTGTTCATCCGCATCCCGTTGAAATGCTTCATGATGCAGGCTGGCGCCAGGCGCAACTAACCAGTTGGGAAGAAGCGGAAAAATTGCTTGAAATCATCAACAGATCTTACAAGAAAAAGAAATCCCGTTTGTCTGACGACGCTCCACGCCCGATGAAGAAGGTTAAACAGGCCGTTCTGGAAGCAATCCGCGCGACCGAAAGACCCAAAGGAAAAGCCACAGCAGAAGACATTAGAAGAGCAAAATTAAGAGTACTTCCAGGGAAGCCGGTAAAAACGCAGCCTGTTCCGCTGAAAAAAGCAAAAGTGGAGAAGGCTAAAACTCCAGCAAAGGTCAAGGCACCGATAGCAAAACCGGTGAAGCCGGCTCCTAAACCGAAGCCGAAACCCAAAGCTGCCCCGAAGAAAGTCAAACCCGCCAAAAAGAAGAAAAAATAGCTCTAAAATCAACACAGAGACACAGTGCCACAGAGCTAAACAAATATTTTCCGTGACTCTGTAGTGCTAATCGAGATCTTCGGGCTTTTAAAACAAGAATTAGCCTGCCGCGAGCTAAAGTCCGGATATCGAACAATCGATCTCCGAACCGAAGAAGTAAGCTCCGTCTGCGCTAGACTTCGACGGTTCTGAAATCGATTGTTGGACATTCTGCGGTTCACTCTCCGCTTTCTCTTTTGGGTTGCGGGCTCTGGCCGCGCTGTGCCTCTGTGTTAATTTTGCTCCTCCGGTGGGATAACGATCTGCATGGATTCACGTTCTTCTTGTTGCAGTGGAATCTGACCATGATGCTCGGGCCCGCAATACTGTTTTGGTTCCGTGCCGGCAACAAAAGACTCCAGGATTACATCGGTACAGTCCGGAGTTGCACGTAAGCCGGAATGACGATCGATGGCGATCGTCAGGATATTTGAAGTCGCCTGGAACTCTTCTACAGGTTTGTCTTTCAGGACTGTTTCCATGAAATCGATCCAGATGGGCAATGCCGCTTCGGCTCCCGTCTCTTTTTTTCCTAAAGATTTTTTTTCATCGTAACCAACCCATACGCCTACGACCAGACTCGGTGTATAACCGATGAACCACGCATCCGTACAATCATCTGTGGTTCCCGTTTTGCCTGCGAGCGGACGCTTCAACTTTTTCGCTTTCACAGCCGTGCCCCGGCGGATCACTCCTTGAAGCACATCGGTCATCAAATAGGCAACATCGGCCCGCATCACCTCTTTCGCAAGAGGTAAATTCTGCTCCAGAAGGTTGCCGTCTCGATCTACAACTTTTTCTACCATGTATGCCCGCATCATCAAGCCTTGATTTGCAAACGAGCCGTAGGCCCGAACCATTCCCATCAATGTGGCTTCACTTGCTCCCAGGGCAAGGGGCAAATAAGGCTGCATATTCTTGTTCACTTCAAAATCTTCAATATACCGAATCGCATACTTAACCCCGATCTGCTCCAGAAGTCTCACGGCAATCGTATTTCGTGACAGTTCCAGCGCGCGCCGCAAAGTCATGGAGCCAAGAAAATCTCCGGTATAGTTCTGTGGGGCCCAGGTTTTCCTGGACCAGGGATCATAATAAGAAATCGGAGCATCCACCATTACATCGGATGGAGTGAACC
>JBKKAT010000022.1:0-5578 GCA_046714535.1 Acidobacteriota bacterium
AATCAGTTTGTCCCATGAATCAACTTTTTGCATATCGATGGTTCCCCGGGATCCTTCATCCTTTCCGCGCACATAGTTGGATTCTTTTTGCCTGTTCTGATCGCATTCCCAGTAGGTGTCGAGTCCGGGAAGAATTGCTTGTGCCGTGCTGAGGGTTCCATCGCCGGCTACGTAGCGAAGCTCCGCAATCAAGCGAAAATTTGCTTTGTCATTCTCCAGATCTTTTGGAAACTTGAACGCGCTTAAGCTCAATTCAAATGTCGGCATTGTTCCCCTCCCATTTTTTCACTTATGTTAGAATACTTCGTCATATGAGTAATCGAACAGCTGTTATTGAAACAAATCTTGGCACAATCGAGTTTGAACTGTTGGAACAAGACGCGCCAAAGACAACAGAAAACTTCATTCTGCTAGCGCAGAAGGGATATTACAACGGCGTGATTTTCCATCGCGTAATTCAGAATTTCATGGTCCAGGGTGGTGATCCGACCGGTACCGGTCGCGGGGGAGAATCTGCGTGGGGCGGACGCTTTAACGATGAAATCAATCGCTCTTCTGAATTATACAAGACCGGCTATAAACGAGGCACGGTGGCGATGGCGAATGCGGGTCCAAACACAAACGGTTCGCAGTTTTTCATCATGCATCGCGATAATCCACTCCCCCCTAGCTACTCGATTTTTGGAAGAGTGACTGCGGGACAGGATGTCGTAGATAAGATCGCGACCACTGCCACCGATGGAAGCGACAAACCAAAATCTGCCGTGACCATGAACAAAGTTACGATCCGATAGCAGAACGAAATGCCGGCTAAAGCCGGCGGCCCATAATGCCGGCTAAAGCCGGCGGTCAACTAGCGTAGAGCTTTTCCAGCTCTGAGAGTTTTGCTTCGAAGATGTGCATGGCATCCTGAACTGTGGCCGGATCAAACGGATTCAGATTCAAATGCTTTTGAAGCAAATTGACCGGCGTGTCCGGGAAACCACTCTTCATTAACTCGACATACTTTTGATCAAACTGCGGATCATTATTGTGTCGCTGGTAATAGCTGATGGCCATCAGATTCGCGAACAGATAGTTGATGTAATAGCGGGGACTCGAAAAATAGTGCGGAGTAAAGGTCCAGTTGTACTTCAAGAAATCATGTTTTTCGTAATGTTCCCCAACGTACTTAATTCCTTCTTGTTTCCAGAGCTGATGTAACTGTTCCGAATCTGTCTGTTCATTCGCGTGAATTTTCTTGTACGCAGTGTATTCGAACTCAGAACGCATCACGATATCGAAGAAACGCCGTAAGGCAACGGACAGCCATTCTTCGAGATAAAAAATCTTGTCTTTCTTGTCCATGGCTTGCTGGAATAAATAATCCAGGATGACAAATTCGTTCAGCATTGCGAAGCTTTCCGTGAAATAGGAGGGGCCATCCGCATAAACGTAAGGTACTTTATTTTGCGCAATCAAATCGTAATGGACCACATGGCCCGCCTCATGACCCATGGCCTGCACATCGTCCACGAATCCGTGAAACGAAAACGAATAAAAAACAAGAGGAGAACCGTAAACACCCCATGCAAAGGCTCCCGGCCGGCGATTTTCTCCCTTCACAATATCCAGCCTGCCGTTGTTCGGATCCATTAATTTGGCAAGATCTGCTGAATATTCCGGACCATGAAAAGCGAGCGAATTCTTCAGAACTTCTGTTGTTTGTGCGATCGTGAACTGCGGGCGCTTGTAGTCTTTAGGGATCACTTCCATATCCCACGGTTCCACCGGATCAATCCCGGAAATCGCTTTGATGCGCTTTTTACGAAGCTGAGTATATCGTTTCATTACAGGAGCGTATTTCTCGATTTCCTGAAAAAATGATTCCACCTGTTCATTTGTTAGATATTCATCAAACAGGGAATCTTCAAAAGCATCTTTAAAATTTCGCAGTCTCGCAACGGAATCTGACGCTTTTGCTTGTTTGATAAAAGCGAAACCAAACAGGTCAGCGTTGCCCGCATATTCTTGGTACAGCCTGAGCGCCGCATCCTTTCTTACGGTCCGGTCCGTTTCTTTGCTGAGTATCTGGCGGTCCCGATAAATATTGAACGTTCCGGCTTCCCCTTTCATTTCTGAGAAGCGCGTGCGATCGATCAGTTTCTGAAAAATCTGGGCCTGCCAGGAAAATAGATCCGGGGAGAGGGCGGCAAGTAGCTCTTCCTGTTCGGCGCTCAATGTGTGTGGTCTATAACGAATATTTTGATGAAGATAGAAACGGTATAGGGCGAGCTTCGGTTCCTCTTTGATCAACTTCTCGAGGTCCTGCTCTGATATCCTGCGCAACTCAGTATTTACAAATGCAACTTTCGCGCCGATTTCTGAGACAGCCTTGTCGGCCGCAGTTAACTCCGCTTCCAATTTTGTATTCACGGAGTATTGAAGATGACGATAAACGTAAATCTTCTGTGTTAAAAGATTGAGACGCTCCAGTTTTTGAGACAGCTCATAAAGGAGCGATCCGGAAGAAGTAACCTTTTCTTTGTATTTTTGAATCTCTTCCGCGAGTTTGTTTGCTTCCGCTAGATCTTTTTCCCATGCTGCTTCGGAGGGATAAAAATTCTTAGCAAGATCCCAGCGATATTTTGGCGTGAGCTCATCGGGAATCGATTTGAATTCTTCCGCTGCAAAACCTGTAGTCGTAATCATAAGTAATAAGATAAGAAGAAAAGCTGAGTACACATTTTCCTCCTGGTTTGTTTATAAACAGCCAAGACGCCAAAATAGAACTTCACGGGCGTCGATATACTTTTCCTTCTTTCATCACAAAGGGAACCGTTTCAAGAGCTGTTACGTCCTTCAGAGGATTTTCAGAAACGGCAATGATATCGGCGAAATATCCTGAGCGGATGCGTCCAATTTTGTCTTCCCATCCCAGGAGATTGGCGGCGGCTGTTGTGGCGCTTTGAATTGCCTGCAATGGTGACATACCAAGCTCCACGAGTGCGGAAAACTCGCGCGCATTCAGTCCGTGAGGAATGACGGTTGCATCTGTTCCGAATGCGATGGGTACGCCGGCGGCGATCGCCATTCCGACATTCTCATGAACTTTTGTTCGCGCGGCCTGCAATTTTTCAATCCTCTCCGGCTGTGCTCCCGTGTTCTGCGCATTTTCCAGAACCCAGTCCAAACGATATAAAGTCGGCACGAGAAATGTTTTGTGCTTTTTCATGGCTGTGGCCGCCTCTTCATTGATCATTCCACCGTGTTCAATCGAGTTTACTCCCGCGGAGACTGCTTGCAGTATGGCGTCCGGTCCTTGAGCATGAGCTGCAACCTTCAGTCCCTGTTTGCGGGCCTCAAAAACAATCGTTTGCACGATGGAATCCTCCAGCTCTTTTGCTGAAATATCCTGATCCGAAGGGAGTACCTGTCCGCCCGCGCAGAATTTGATGAGGTTGACCTTTTGCTTTGCCAGTGCTGTGATGATATGCATCGCATCCTGTGGCGAATGAACCACACCTTCGCCCGCAAAAACCTGATCGCAAACACCCTCTTTTGCTCCCAATGCCGGTCCGGCGACAAACATTCTTGGTCCAATCTCTTTTCCCTGTTCAATGGCATCGCGTAAAAGCAGATCCGCTTTGCCGGTGGAACCCGGATTTCGAACGGTTGTAAAGCCGGCTAACAACGTTTTTTCGGCGTCGTCCGCGCCTGCAACACCGGTCGTCCCTTGTTGCGCCCATGCAAGATGCACATGCGCGTCAATCAAACCGGGAAGCAAATACATATTCTTCAAATCGAGAATTGTTGCACCTTCCGGAATTTTTACGGATGTTGCGGTGCCAACTTCAATTATTTTGTTCTGCTGAATCAAAATAACCGGATTCTCAACGACCGTTCCCGTGTCCACATCGATCATCCATTGGGATCGTAACACCACTGTTTCACTCCAGACCAAATTTGCCAGGAAAAGAAGGGCAAGAGTTACGCAGAAGGTTCGCATCGAAATCACCATACTTTTACTGTTATCATCAATCATATGACAGAAAACAAATTACCGGCTGATTATTACGGTGAAAGTCCTGATCCTTTTAAAACACCATCCGCAAATCCGGAGGATGTCAATTCGATTGAGGCGATCATTAGGGCATCTTATGAAACGATATCAGGTCCGGCAGGACAACCTCCCGATTGGAAAAGAATGCATACGCTTTTTTTACCTGGCTCGCATTCCATCCGTACAGGTCCTGTCGGAGAAGGTCGGATCGGTTACAAAATGATGGATACCGATGGTTTCATCTTTCAAATGCACGATTGGCTGACCGAAAATAGTTTTTTCGAAACCGAAATTCACGCAGTCGTCGAGCAGTTCGGATCCATCGCTCATGTGTTCAGCACGTATGAATCCCGTAGAAATTTGGAGGATGCTGAACCTTTTATGCGAGGAATCAACAGCTTTCAACTGTTTCACGATGGAACAAGGTGGTGGATCGTCCATATTATGTGGCGACACGAAGCCCCGGATCTGCGGATTCCAGAAAAATATTTGCCGCGCCAGGCAAATTAGATGGAGCGCGGACTTCCAGTCCGCAAATACTTGTAACCTCTACGAGCCTTTTGCGGGCAGGGATGCCCGCGCTCCCACTAGCGCCGCAATTCCGGACTTTTCTGACAGTCTAGCGAGCGTTACAAATTAATACTGGATCAGTGAGTGGATGTCGTAGCCGGGCAACCGGTCTCTGCCATTCAAGAAGGAAAGCTCAATCAGGAACCCAAACCCGGCGACGCGCGCTCCCAGTTTCTCAATCAGCGCAGCCGTTGCCGCTGCCGTTCCACCCGTAGCGAGAAGATCATCGATGATGAGCGCATTCTGGCCAGGCTCCAATGCGTCGGAATGGATTTCTATGCAATCGGTTCCATATTCGAGCGAATACTCGATTCGTTGTTTCGAAGCAGGCAATTTGTTTGGTTTTCTGACAGGCACAAAACCTGTCCCGAGCTCGTAAGCCAGAGCCGCCCCAAAAATGAATCCACGTGACTCAATCCCCACAATTTGATCAACGTTCTGCTTGTCGTAATGTCCGGCAAATGCATCGATGACGTGCTTGAAAGCCGCTTTATCTTTTAATAAAGTAGTAATGTCTTTAAATAGGATTCCCGGTTTTGGAAAATCAGGGACGTCCCTGATGCATTCTCTTAAATTCATTCAATCCTCCTGCGTGATTACAAGCTCAATTTCAAAAGGTGATTTTGAAATCCTGGTACTGTGCCCCGGGAGTTTCTTCGTGTGTTTCCACACGATCCACTGTGGATCCGCGCGGTCCATTTCGCAATGATGATTCCAAATCTCTGATTTGTTGCTCTTGTCCTTCGGCGTAAACTTCCACTCTTCCGTCATGCAGGTTTCGAACGAATCCTTTCACATCAGGCAGTCTTTGCGCCTGCCGTAACACAAAATAACGGAAACCAACGCCCTGAACGTCTCCGGAAATGAAATATCTTCTTGCCACCATGACGCAAAGACGGACGCGCAGACGCAAAGGCGCGCCAACGCGTCGACGATCTTAGTCGGGGCGAGAGGATTTGAACCTCC
>JBKKAT010000023.1:0-10553 GCA_046714535.1 Acidobacteriota bacterium
GTTGATCGCAACACTTTTATGGCTGATGCTTCGTCCCAACGATCAAGCGAATGTTCTTGTAGAAAGAGCAGGGGAGAAGAAGGCTGCGACAACTCCGAAGCCACAAAACAGCCCTGCGGTAGTGACGGCAAAGCCGGAGCCTCAACCTGCAGCATCCGAGCCGGTTGCTGTGGATACACCGGTCAACGAGTCCAGTGCAAAGCAAGATGTGGTCCCTGTTCAGCCGGAACCATCACAACAGGTTCCATCACAGCCAGTACCATCCACGGCCGAGCCAGCAAAGGTTCAGCCTTTACCCGCTTCTGATTTAGCGGGTGGAGGACCGGTGTACAGCGTTGAAGTGATGGCTACATCGTGGAAACCCCGAGCGGCTGAGCGCGTTTCTTTCTTCAATCAAAAAGGCTACGACGCATTTCTGGAAGAGAAAAAAGATGAAAAAGGAACGAGCTATCGCGTTCGTGTGGGACGTTTCAACGACTATTCGAAAGCGAAGGAACTTGCAAACCGTTTGAAATCGGAATTACAAGTTACCGGATGGGTCGCCACTCTACCGAAAAAGGAAACATCAACAGCTCCGGTTCAGCCGGCTCCAGAAGCTCCCGTTCAAGCGTTAAAAGGAGAGGGGACTATCGTGTGGAAAGCACCTTTTCCAGTTAAGATTTACGACGGTCAGAATCTAGTTATGGATACCGCCGTTCATAAATCGCAAAAACTGAAACCGGGAAATTATACGCTCGTAATGAACACCAAAGAGAAAGCCTTCGTTGAACGGTTCGAACAAAAGATTGAAGTAAAAGCGGGTGAAACTACGGTCCTTTCCGTTCCGGTCGGTTATTTTTCATTTCGCTCCGAACCTCCGGGATGTAGAATCACCATCGACGAATCCTATCAAGTGGCGGCTCCCGTTCAGGATTTGCCACTGCTGCCGGGGAAACATCGCATCTTTCTAGAATGGCGTGACCTGGAAGTTGAAGAAGAAGTCACAATCACGGTCCGCGAAAACGAAAAGACTCGCCTGCGTGGCACAGTTACCAACGATTCAATTGGCGTTGTAGAAGAATAACGGGAGGTTTTATGACAAGAGTGCGCGGTTCCGCCTCATCATCACCACCACCACCAAAGAACGTAAACACGGCGTCGGCAGTTTCCACCGGCTCTAAGGCGTCTTCAAGCTCTGACGTAAAAAAATCAAAGCAAGAGGAAGTTGAACAACAAAAACCGCTCCCGGAGAACAAAAAAAGCCAGCGCAAACATGAAAAACGCATGAGTGGTGCGATGAAGAAGGCTGCTTATGACAAATCTTTAAAAGATACAGAAGCAACTTCGAAACCAGCGGCCACAGCCACCCCCGCGAAGTCTGCAGCACCAGCCGCATCGGCTGCAGCTGCCGCCACTCCTGCCTCTGCAACCGCAACAGTTCCGGTGAAAGTAAATGTATTAGCTCATACGCCCGCGGGAGGCAGTCTCAAAACGATCGGCGACTCTCCACAGGAACGCCTGAAATTCTTCGATAAAATGTGTGCAACTGCACAGGCCGGCATACCAAAATCCAAGCTCGCGCCTGGTGAAAAACAAATGAACGTGATGGTTGCTCCTGAATGGCTATTTGCAAAGCGTAGCGATCCGAACAATCGCGCATACACCGGGAAAGATATGCAAGATATTACGGAAGGGCTTCAAAAGATCAGCAAGAAGTATCCGGATATGCTGCTTGTTCCAGGGAGTGTTTCGTGGGAAATCCCGGACAAAACGAATCCTAAGAAAACGATCATGTATAACTCCACTCCAGTCGTACAGGATGGCAAGGTCGTACACATGTATCACAAGAGGAACGAAGGCGGTGAAACCAATAAAGAACTGGATCGATGGGGCATGGGCCGTCCTGAAATCCGGGGCAAAGTGGAAAGTTTTAACACCGCTTTCTTTGAACATAAAGGAGTGAACTTCTCCCTGGAAATGTGCGCCGATCAGGCCGATGCACAATCTCGAAAGGAATATGTCTCAAAGTTTCCGAATGGGAAAGGGACCGATGTGCATATTCTCATTTCGGAAGGTTCCAAGCTTCAACCTTATATGACGCCGGTCAAAAATGGAGGATTGGTCGTGCATGTGGATGGCTCTGGCGATGGCATGGGCAAAGTGGGAGTCATACAGCGACCCGACATTACACTGTCCGAATGGATGAATGACAGACCTAAAGTTGATGCGCAATTCGCAACAGCCAGCTCGCTAACGGATGCAAATGCAGCCGCACACGAGCGAATGATGCTGTTCTCGGACCTCACATTGACCGTGCCCAAAAAAGGCCGTTGAGCCTAACGCAGAGGCGCTAAGTCGTCATTGTTTCGTGATTCTTTTATGGATGTCATTCGTTGCCATTAATGATGCTGAACCGTACCACGGAATGAGATCCACGATAAAAATTCCGGCTTTGACCGCGGGATCGGTTTCAGTCAGACGTTGAGCTTCTTCAACGGACGCCACATTCAGGATGAACAGCCCGCGATAACTCCGATCGTTTTTTCCGAAAGGCCCGGCGACTGCAAGCTTCTTTTCATCTGCCAGCCGGTTGATGTTGGCCATGTGCCCGGCAAAAATATCTTCCCGTTCCTTTCCTTTGATGGATGTGTCCTTGGGGCCGGTTTTCAGAATGACCAGGACATACTGTTTCATTCCCATCTCATCGCCACCCAGTTCTTTAGCGAGCGCTGCATCATATGCAGGGCTTTCCAAACCATACAAAAAGAAAATCACAGCCAGGACTAAAAACGCAGTTCGCTTCATTTATTTCTCCTTCCAATGTCCTATTAATCAAAACAGAAACTTCCTTTAGAAACCTGTTCTCTACTGTGAAGAGCTAAGATCGGATAATACGCTTCGCGCAGCAGTTTCGTCGCATCCGTAAGTGGTGCAACGAGTATTCTCCATCCAACAATCAGCGTGATGCACTGTTCCACAGGCGCTGCATTTCGAAAGAGTTGGATGCATTGCCAGCCGGTCTCGGCAGAACGGGCAAACTTCCTGAACAGCCGTCATCACTCTCAACGTAACAGGAAAAGTTTGCTGTTCATAAAAATCAAGGATTGAGTTCATCTGTGTGAGCACTGTTTCCAGATGAGATCGTCCAAAACCGTTGCGGCTGGCTGCCGGAATTCTCAGCGAAGCTTTTCCACGATGAATCTCAAAACGATTGAATCGGAGTTGCGATAATCCCTGCGATACTTCAGGCGCATTCAAGAATGTGCAAGCCAGCTCCGGTTGATCCGTATGAATCACGAACCTTTCATCTGATTCAGAATTCCCGATCACCAGATCATTCGGGTCCCTTGTGCCGCGTTGCTCCACAAGCCGGAACCAGAACTTTTGCAGCACCCTCAGACGGATCACCAGGTCGAGTTGTTTCGGATCGGGGTGGTAAACAAAGGAAACCGCCCGTTTGCGGTCTGCGCATGTATAAGAAATCGTATCGCTGTCCTCTTGAAAGGTTCCACCCGGCAAATAGTGAACGAGTTTTCTGAGATATTCCTCATCCTCGGGCCAGGCTTCTCCAAAAGGTTTGTTCCAATCCGTCTGCCGTTTGTTTTCAACGATTCGTTCGCTGAGTAGTGCTGCAAATTGGACCATTTTTTCGAAAACTCCTGCAAAGGATTCGTCTGTCAGAACCCGTTCTACCTGGCAAGTCAAAACCCCTTCTTTAAATTGCCATTCGGTGCAGCGATCGATCTCCTTTCCCATCAGGGGCAGTCCAATAGACGGATCGAGCAGCATTCTCATTCGGCGCGGTTGATTCGTTTTCAAAACAAAATGGGAATCAAATTCTGGATCTCCTACATTTACGTCCTGAGTGCGAATTATAGGAACATCGCCTGTGATCGAAAACCAAAACTCATCCTGGATTCCCGTGTTCATTTCGAAGAAGGTGTACTTTCCATGCTTTCCGCGTTCGATATACCGGACGTGCAGGGGAAATCCTTTGTACGTGGCATTTATAAATGGAAACTTGAAGTGTCCCTGTGGGACATAAGCTGGTGCTCCCAACTTTTCCCCAAACCGGATAAACGCCAGCCGGACGTTTCTGATATGGCGTTTGCGCAGCGGATAAAAGTAGATCAGAGTTGCTATCGCTAGGATGCAATAGAAGATGAACTGCCACATGATTCGTGCTTGTCAGTATATCAACACAAAGGCGCAGAGATCAGGATAGTTGCAACGCGTAGGTAATTGCCCGGTTCAATTCCTCAATTTTTCGGGGATTCAGGGTGGCTGCAAAAGTCGTAAGCTTCGATTTGAACAGGAGCATAAGGAAGTCACAACGGATGGCGCACGTTCCTGGCAGTCCATCTTCCTTGCCTATGACAACTTCACTTTTGATCCCAAGAACATCGCTGTAAATGGGTGCGCAAATCACAGTGTCGATATCAGGATTGTCAGCGATGAAATCACGCGACACGATCACGTAAAAACCTGGTTTTTCCCCTCTCTCTGCGATCCTTTCTCGAGTCCGGTAAATTTCCCCGCGATTCATAGCTTTGCCTGCTCGCCAATGAGTGCAGCGGTCTGTTTCTTCAGCTTATTTTTGTGGCGCCTGAAAATTTTTCGTTCCTGTTCCTCCTCACTTTCAGCTTCTTTTTGTGCTATGTAATCGTGAGTCGCTTCGCGGATCAACTCCGATCGATTCATCTCCCGGCGCTTTGCCAGCTGGTCGAGCTTCTCGAGGGTTGGTTCGTCAATAGATATCGCAATAGTTTTCATAATAGTAAACTATCACCTGACACAATAGAAGTCTAATAGAAAACGGTACTAGGGCTTTGCGGGTTTGCGGGTTTGCGTTAAATTACAACTGTATGGTCAAAAAGGATTCTGATTCACCGGCATCCGAGTTTGCAACAATTGACGGTGCTGCAACCGAAAGTTCCCATGTGGTGGGAACGCCGGGTCGTGTACCAGAGGTTCTGGGTAATTACCAGATTGTGGGGACGCTTGGCTCGGGTGGAATGGGAATCGTGCTGAAAGCATACGACCCGGCGTTGAACCGGTACGCCGCTTTGAAAATCATCCGAACCGAACATCCGGATCTCGCCGTTCGATTTGTTCAGGAAGCTCGCGCTCAAGCGCGTGTCCAACATGAACATGTCTGCCAGGTTTACGAAGTTGGCGAAATGGACGGCAAGCAATACATCGCGATGCAATTGATTGAAGGGGACACGCTATCGGTTGCTTCCCGGGAAATGACACTCGAAGCAAAAGTGCACGTCATTCAGCAGATCGCCGGCGCCCTTCATGTCGCGCACAAACAGGGCCTCATCCATCGCGATATCAAGCCGTCCAATATCATGCTGGAGCGAAATGAAGAGGGGGAATGGAAACCGTACATCATGGATTTCGGATTGGCCCGCGAACAAGATGCGCCGGGATTAACACGAACCGGCGTTACGATGGGAACCCCGCATTACATGGCGCCGGAACAAGTGCAGCAGGAACTGTTAGACAGACGCACGGATGTCTACGGACTTGGGGCGACTTTATATGAGCTGTTGAGCGGACAGCCACCCTATAGCGGAAATAGCGGTCCCGAAATTATGTTGCAAATTTTAAAGGATGATCCTGTTCCGGTCGGAAAATTGGCGCCGAAAATACCTCCGGATTTGCAAACGATTGTCATGAAGTGCCTGGAAAGAGATCCTTCACGCCGCTACAATTCTGCAAAAGCGTTGTCCGAAGATCTTCAACGATATCTGGAAGGGGATCCCATCGGTGCAAAACCAACGAGCTGGTCGTATCGAGTTATCAAACGGGCGAAAAAAAATCGTCTTGCAACCGGTATAGCGCTTTCGGGCGCGGCGATCACCATTCTGCTGGTCGGTGCTTTTTTGTGGATTCAATGGCAAAACAGACTTCAGGCAAGCTATGCGAGGGAATTCGGTGATGAGATCAAGAATATTCAATCTGTACTGCCAGGGATTTATACAGCGCCCATTCATGATGTGAGACCGGAGCTAACTCAACTTCGAAACCGTTTAATTACAATGGAAAGACGGGTGAATCAGGGTGGCCGTGCGGCGGGCGGTCCTGGAAACAATGCACTGGGGCACGGTTATCTGGCGCTAGGCGAAATTGAAAAGGCGAAAGAATACCTGGAGAAGGCATGGGAGTCCGGATATCAATTACCATCCACAGCTTATGCGCTTGGACAAACGATGGGACTTTTGTTTCAAAAAAAACTGGCGGAGGCAGAACGAAACCCTGGCGAGGCAGTGCGCGAAAAAATGAAGAAGCAATATGAAAAGGAATTCCGCGATCCGGCCATTCATTACTTGAAACTGGCGGAAGGAAGTGTGGAATCGCCGGCGTATGTGGAAGGACTGATCGCGTTGTATGAAAAGAAATACGATCAAGCTTTGCAAAAGGCAAAACAGGCGTACGCGAAGTCGAGGTGGTCCTATGACGCAAAGGTACTCGAAGGGAAAGCATTATCGGGAATGGCGCAAAACCAATCGGAAGCCGCGGATTACAAAGGGGCGATCAAAAATTATGAACTTGCGGGTGAGGCCTATGCGCAGGCATCGGAGCTGGGAAGAAGCAGAGCAGATATTTATCTGAGTGACTGTGACCGCTGGGGTCAGACAATGAAGATTCAGATATATACAGACGTTAATCTTGTTTCTGCGTTGCAAAATGCGGAGGAAGCGTGCAACAAAGCAATCCTTATCAATCCCGATGACGCAGTACATCATTTAAGGAAGGCCTATGTATACTACGCGCTTGCGCGTTATTATCTGTACAATTCATCTGAGGATCCGCGAATCTTACTGAAGAAGTCGATCGATTCATTAAACCAGGCGCAGCGAAAAGACCCGAATAACTGGGAACCGAGCCATTTACTTTTGACGGTAAATGCACTGGCTTCTGAATATGAGCTAAGGCATGGAATCGATCCGTATAAAACACTCCAGACAGCGATTGCTCACGCGAACCGCTCACTGAAAATCAGACCGAACAATCCTGCGGTTTTTTTGAATCTTGGAATGGCGTACGTGACTCTTGCCGAGTATCATGACCAAACGGGGAAAAATCCAATCGAGACATATGAAAAAGCGATTCAGCAATACAAGCGGGTCGAGCAAATCGATCCAACCATCCATACCGGGAACGAACAAGGCATTGCTTACTGGTTTATCGCTTCCAGTCAGAAGAAACGTGGCGAAGATCCATCGAATAGTTATCGCCGGTCGATAGAACAATACCAAAGCTTTTTGAAAGGGGCTCCGGATGACCCCTATGTTGTCTACAATCTGGGTATCCTTTATGGCGATCAGGGAAAGTATGACGCCGGATTGGGAAAAGACCCCACGGATA
The DNA here is from genome assembly GCA_046714535.1 of Acidobacteriota bacterium. Lineage (GTDB taxonomy): Bacteria > Acidobacteriota > HRBIN11 > JAKEFK01 > JAKEFK01 > JAKEFK01. The sequence continues at coordinate 7,357 of JBKKAT010000023.1, forward strand.
GTTTCCGAAAGGCGCTGAAAACACAACACCATGCCGCGAAATTCATTCCCAATAATTCTTACATATCTAACTCAATCGGATACATGCACATCAGCATGGCTGATTATCTTGTCAGCAAGGACAAGGATCCCGGCGCCGATTTAAAAGAAGGGCGAAAATTCTTGCTGCAGGCGAGTCAGATCGATGAGAAATATTACATGCCTTATTCCAACATGGGTTATGCGGAGAGTGTAAATGCGCGTTGGGCCGTCAAAGAAGGGATCTCCCCGCTTCCTCACTATGATGCCGCGCGCAAAGCGTATCTCAAATCCATTGAGTGCAATAAGGGGGAGCCGGCCACCTATGGTGGGATGGCGGAGATGTATCAGTCGGAAGCAAAATGGCTCATTGAGCAAAGGCGTCCGGCAAAAGCATCGATTGAGAAAGGTTTGAAGTGGATTGAGAAAAGCCTGAAGATGAACGCGGACGATCCTGGCACGATTGCCATTCAAGGCGAGCTCTTTCTGCTACAAGCCCGCATCGAAACCGATCCTGCAGCGCGGAAGCGGTCTGCTGTTTCTGCGGTAACTGCGCTGGAGAAGGCGATTAAATTGAACTCACAGCTCAAGAAGGAATATGATCCGCGGATCAAAGAAGCAAGAGCGCTATTGATGTAACTGGAACTCTTAACCCACAAGGCTATACTAACTTCGTAGGTATTATGAATATCGAACGACATCCTGCCGGCGCATTGCGTCCTTTCGTAAAACTCCTGTGGGCATCGGACGATCAGGAAAGCGCCATCCCTGCTGAACGGGAACGCATGATTCCGACAGGAAACATGCATGTGGTCTACAGACTCTCCGATTCTCCCATTCAAATTTTCGACTCATCGACCGATGATCGCGGGCAGGTTTTCGGGTTCGGTGTCGTTGCCGGACTTCGCTCCCGCTACTACGTAAAGGATTTCTGCAGGCCCCTGCGGACGGTCGGCGCTGTACTCAAACCCGGTATCGCCAGATCCCTGTTCGGCGTATCGGCTCAGGATCTGGCCGAAAAGCATGTTTCGATACGAGAGTTGTGGGGACAAGATTCAATTGATTTGCTGGAGCGATTGCATCAAGCTCGGACACTGGAACAAAAATTGAATGTTTTTGAATCTCATCTTGCGAGCAAAATTCCACAAGACCATTCTGTTCATCCCGTAGTCACTTACGCCCTGAAAGTTCTCCCTGTAAGAAGCAATATCGGGGAAATTGTCAAAGAGACCGGCTACAGCCATAAGCATTTTATTGAGCTTTTTCGATGCGCGGTAGGACAAACACCGGCGTTGTATTCCCGGATCATCCGGCTTCAACGTGCATTAAAAAGACTTACCGAGCCGAATGCTTCCTTGGTCGATATTGCGCTGCAAGCTGTATACTCCGATCAAGCGCATTTCAACAGAGAATTCCGCGAGATCACCGGACTTACCCCTGGCGAATATCGAAACTCTCGAATTGAGAGCCACCACGTACCCATTCCGATCATCAAAAGGTAAATTTTATTCAATACATCAGTCACTTGTAAGTCGACAATTATCAACGGAGGATCAACATAATGAAAATTGAAGAATTGTTTGCGTATATAAGTGTAAAAGATGCAGAAAAGGCAATTGAATTCTATAAAGAAGCCTTCGGTGTGAAAGAGAAACTTCGCCTAACAGAACCGGGTGGCCGGATTGGACATGCAGAACTGGAATTTGGAAGCGCTACACTGATGCTGGCGGATGAGTTTCCGGAGTACGGTTTTGAAGGTCCTAAGGATACAGGTATTACTTCCTGCTCACTCCATATTCATGTGGACAATGCGGACGAAGTGATCCAGCGAGCTGTGAAAGCAGGAGCGAAGATTGTACGCGAGCCTCAGGACCAGTTTTACGGCGAACGATCCGGAACCATAAGGGATCCGTTCGGCCATCAGTGGAACATCGGTCATCATATAGAGGACGTTTCAGCTGAGGAGATGCAGCGGCGCTACAATCAATTAATGGCTGACACGAAAAAATAATGCTGCCCTGAACGCAAAGTCACAAAGCCGCTAAGATTCTTCATCCGGAAATGTACCGGTCGTAGAGAATGCAAAAGTCGTAAAGCGTTCCGGCCGGCGCCGCTGCGGGCAGCATTTTGAGCTCTGCGATTTGCTGCGAAAGCAGCTCTCTCAGGGATTTTTTCGGCAATTTCCTGGCAATCACCGCATTTGAAAATACAGGATAGGCATGATTGCAAGTAACGAGTATTTTGTCACCTGGAAAGGAAAGCAGCTCCATGGTCAACTGGAATTCGAGCTCATAGATAAGGTAGACCGGTTCCTGATCGTGCCGGAAAACAGCAAAGCAAAGATTTTCATACTTTGAGCTGAGGAGAATTCCAAGTTGACTGAAGTCGCATTCAGCAGCTGCTTGCTCAATGGATTCGGGTGTTATCCGATTCGTTATTTCACGAAACCAGCCGCTCCGGCCGTTGTATAGTGCGTCCGGATCGAACGGCACTTCCGTTTTTATTGCAGGGGCCGGCTGAGCTGGAAGGTATTCCTCTTCTTTTTTTAAATCATCCCTCCAGTTGGGAAAAATATCGTTCAGGGAAAGCAATTCCAGGACCCTGGGGAGCGATCCCACGGGCCACCATTTTTCTGCCGCAGTTATGCTTTTGTACTCCAGAGCTTCCGCGAGTTGTTCTTCGGATGCGACAGGCAAACCTGCAGCGGCAAGTGCTTTTGCTACGGAAACTCCATCCTCTTCGTGATCGCGAATACGAAGAACACGCGAACCTTCGGAAAAAACTTCCATCAGCCAATCCCCGTCGTTCAGTGAAATACGCAACGAGGGGAATGCAACCTGCGTCAGATCGGTGGATGGAAACGGTCGATGCAACGGATCTGTGATCGCCCAGTTCCATTCACCCGATGTTTCCACCTTGCGTCCGCAAAGTTGCTTCAGCGAATCTGCCGGACCTTTGTGCTGCGCCAGGATGTGAATTCGAACAGCCATGAGTCCTTTATAACGCAAAGACGCAAAGACACAAAGGCGCACAAAGAATGGCTTGTTATCTGGCGACAACGTTGACGCCGCAGAAATGTAGCATAGACTTTCAATGGTGCATGATGCGTCTACCATTTGTTTGCGTAATTCTGTTTCTGATAAACACTTGTGAAAAATCGGTCCATCCTGTGGAGTTAAA
>JBKKAT010000024.1:0-3270 GCA_046714535.1 Acidobacteriota bacterium
AGGCACGCTCCACCACCGCAGCAATTCCCTGTCCGCCGCCGATGCATAGACCGGCCAGACCGAGTTTGTATCCGTGATCTTCCATCGCATGAAGCAGTGTTACCAGAACTCTGGCCCCACTCGCGCCGATCGGATGTCCCAAAGCAATTGCTCCTCCCCGTATGTTGACCCTTTCCGGATCGATTTTCAACTCTGATAGAACAGCAAGAGATTGAACCGCAAAAGCTTCATTCAACTCAAATAGTTCGATATCGGAAATCTTCAACCCGGCTTTCTGAAGCACTTTCTGCACCGCAGGAATGGGACCGAGCCCCATCACAGAAGGTTCAACTCCCGCCGATGCATAGGCCCGAATATAACCGATCGGTTTTATCCCGCGAGCTATCGCATTCTCCTCGCTCATCAGTACCACGGCGGCAGCGCCATCGTTTATTCCTGAAGCATTCCCCGCGGTCACACTGCCTCCTTCTTTAAAAGCAGGTTTCAATTTCGTCAAAGATTCCACATTCGTCTCAGCGCGCGGATACTCATCGGTATCAAACATTTTTGCTTCACCTTTTTTTTGTAGAATCGGGACAGGAACGATTTCACGTTTGAATTTTCCCTCTGCAATAGCAGCTGTCGCGCGGCGTTGACTCAATGCAGCAAATTCATCCTGCGCGGCGCGTGTGATTCCGTATTTTTCCGCGACGTTTTCCGCAGTGATCCCCATGTGGATATCGCACATTGCACAGGACAATCCTTCACTGATCATCGAATCGATCAGCTCACCATGTCCCAGCCGGTAGCCGTACCGCGCCTCCGTCAACAGATAGGGCGTGCGACTCATATTTTCCGTGCCGCCGCCCACAACAATCTGCGCGTCCTCACAGCGAATCGCCTGCGCTCCCAGCGTGATTGCCTTCAAACCGGAACCACAAACTTTGTTGATCGTTGTTGCAGGAACATTCACTGGAATTTTTGCTTTGATCGCCGCTTGACGAGCCGGATTTTGACCCTGGCCGGCTTGCAAAACGTTTCCGATCAGAACTTCATCCACCTGGTCCGGAGCTACCTTCGAGCGTTCCAATGCCTCCCGGATGCACACCGATGCCAGATCGACGGCCGGTATATTCACCAGCGCTCCCCCAAATTTTCCGATCGCAGTTCTTACTGCAGATGTAATTGCAATTCGCATCTTTCAACCTCGTGCCGGCTAAAGCCGGCGACCCATAATGCCGACTAAAGTCGGCGCTCCATACCCTTTAAATTTCGTACTCTTTAACATTATCAGCAACACGTAACTGTGGCTCAGTGGCCGCCTGCACTTGCTCCACAGTGACTCCGGGTGCGACTTCCTTCAAAAGTAATCCTTCTTCCGTCACTTCAATGACCGCAAGATCCGTCACGATTAGATCCACCACTTTCAGACCGGTCAGGGGCAAATTACATTTTTTCAGGATTTTCTTCTCGCCATCCCTGGAAGTATGTTCCATGGCGATCACCACTCTTTTTGCGCCGCTGACAAGATCCATCGCCCCGCCCATTCGTTTTACCATCTTTCCCGGAATCATCCAGTTAGCAAGATTGCCTTCTTCATCCACTTGCATGGCTCCCAGAATGGACATATCCACATGACCACCGCGTATCATTCCAAAGGAATCGGCGCTGGAAAAATAACTTGTTCCCGGTTGCTCGGTTACCGTTTCTTTACCTGCGTTGATCAGATCGGGATCTTCCATCCCTTCTTCGGGATAAGGCCCGATTCCGAGCATTCCATTTTCAGATTGCAAAACGATGTGAACCCCTTCCGGGAGATAGTTGCTCACAAGAGTCGGCATTCCGATTCCAAGATTTACGTAAAAACCATCGTGCAGCTCTTTAGCGGCTCTTCTGACGATAAGTTCTCTTTTCGATACGTTTTTCATAATTTACTCCCTGAAAGATTCGTTTCACAAAAATGCCCGGTGTGTGGATGTGATCGCCATCGATTGAACCGACCGGAACCAGTTGTTCGACTTCCGCTATTGTTATTTTTGCGGCAGTCGCCATCATGGGGTTAAAATTGCGTGCCGTCTTCCGGTAAACCAGGTTGCCCAGTGCATCCCCTTTCCAGGCTTTTATCAGCGCAAAATCCGCTTTGAGAGCCTGTTCCAGGATGTACTCGCGGCCGTCGAAAGTTCGTTTTTCTTTTCCTTCTTCTACCAGCGTTCCTACACCGGTCGGAGTAAAAAAACCTGCGATTCCCGCGCCACCTGCTCGAATTCTTTCCGCGAATGTTCCCTGCGGAACCAGCTCCACTTCCAGCTCACCGCGCAAAAATTGCTGTTCAAAAATTTCATTTTCGCCAACGTATGTGGAAATCATTTTTTTGATCTGCCGCGTTTGAAGGAGCAATCCGAGACCGAACTCATTCACTCCTGCATTGTTGCTGATCACTGTGAGATCTTTTACGCCTTTTTCGCGTAATGCAGCAATCAGATTCTCCGGAATACCGCAAAGGCCGAATCCTCCCGCCATGATTGTGACGCCATCCTGTATGTCTTGAATCGCTTCGATCGCGTTGGAAACTACTTTGTTCATCTGTAATCCTTTTGTTTTAATTCTATCAATAGCCCGCCACTGGATTGGGGATGCAGGAAAGCAACGAGAGAGCGCCCCTCCCCCTTCCGTGGAACTTCGTCAATCAAACGAACTCCGCCCGCCTTGAGCCTGTCCAACTCCTCTTGCAAATCATCAACAAGAAAGCACAGGTGATGAATCGTTTCCCCTTTCTTTTCGAGAAAGCGTGAAACGCCCGAATCACCGGAAGTCGGCTCAACAAGCTCAATGTGCGTGGTCCCTTCTGCGCTTTCAAGCATCGCAACCCGGACAAACATGTGTGGAACGTCTTCGATGTTCTTCAAACGAAATTTCAAAACGTCCGTGTAGAAGGGCAACTTATCCTCAATCTTCTTCACAACGATTGCAATGTGATCAATATCTTTCATCAACTTTTAACCTTTAACTTTTACTTTAACTCTTAACCTTTAACCAATGATCAATCAGTTCCTTGACAACGGTATGTGGATCAGTTTTTCGCGTCGCAATGTCTTCAATCCTGCGCGAAATATCGAACCGCTCAAACCCCACATCCACGATCTCCGTAAGAATATGTGATTCAAGAGCATCGACCAACCTCTGGCGGTTCTGTAAAAGAATTTTGCCCTTCAGTTTGCCGTTTTTTTTCAGGTATTCTCCATGCTCGTGAATCGCCTCGCTCAGCAAATCGATTCCAATGTTTTGGGTCGC
>JBKKAT010000025.1:0-2964 GCA_046714535.1 Acidobacteriota bacterium
GTTGTATTGCTGCAACCATTGCGGTCGGACCGCTTCCAACGATCACGACGTCTCTGATGCTTGAGTTCACGGTAGAGGAGGATTGATAGGTGCGAATCTGGGATCGTTAATGGTGTCGAACATTACCAGGAATCCTTGAGATGCTACTGCTTCAGCTGCTCCATCGAGACCGGTATTTCCCAGCATCGCTGTCCGCGCGGTGTTGATTTGAGACGCTCCCGCAGGAAGACCTATGCTGTATCCCGCAAATAACAGGTCCAGTAATTGTCGATATTTTTGTTGAAGTGCTGCGTGTGCCGCATTTGCAGCCGGAGGAATCGCAACGTTAGAAACACGGAGGTAATCAGCCGGATTGTGACCTGTCAGCCACTCCTGAATAAACCTGAATGTATCGAAATGATTGGTTCCTTCCGACATGATCGAGCGAATGGTTTGTTCCATTTGATCGGAACCTTGTTTTTCCAATGTGATGAGGATGCGCGAATAGAGTCCATCTACAGAAATCGAAGGTCTTTCAATGTTTATGAAATCCTGGATTGTCTGAGGTGTTGCGGGACGTGGCTGAACATTGCGAAAAACACCGGGCTGTCCGGTAGGTACGCGCGTCGTTACTTGTAAAGCGGGAGTAAAGTTTGCGCCTCCTGTTAAGGTCATAAGGACATCATTTACCGCGCGAAGATGTCTCATTTCACTAAACGCAATTCGCATTAATTCGGCGTGCGCCGCGATCACATCATCTCTTAGAATCGGCGAAAGACCTGTTCTTCGAAATGAATACGCGGCGGCCAGGTATTCATGAATAACTGCCAGTTCGACTCCCGCGGCGTAACGCAAGTGTGCAATGAGCTCTTGTTCTGTTGCAAAGGGATCAGCGACAAACTTACCCGGCTCATAGGGCTCAAGAAGTTCTCTGCCTTCGATCACGAAATTCAATGTTTGCCATCTTTGATTGATTTCGTAATAGCGGAGCTCCGCTGAGCGTCCGCTTGTGGCAGGTTGCGGCGCAGTAGTCAAGGATCTGTCAACGCGCTGCCACGCAACCTGGAAGGCTGAAGTGTTTGGAGGTACGGTTTGCACAGGCGGCAGAGCAATATCAGGATGATTCGAAGCCCAGTAAAAACAACCGCAGTCGCGAAAGTCATGCGTCCACGGACTGCACAGGGATTGCGTCAGTTCGCCCGGAAGAAACATCTTCGCGAGGGCGCCGTTATCATCAAGATAAGTCGCGCGTTTGCCGGCAAGCGTCCGCGTTACATTTCCGCGACCTGCAGTAATTTCTACATCCGTACCTTCGGTGAGCAGTCTGATTGCAGACCAGGCATCGGGCGGTAATCGATTCGGACCGAAGCTTGGTGGCGAAAGATTTGCGAGCAGAATGGTTTGCTGCCCAAGCGGTCCGAAAGTCCCCCGGATTTGCCTGATTCGCCATATTTGATTCGGCGACATATCCTCGGAAATAAAAGTGTAGTCCGTCGCTGTGTCAGACGAGATCGCTCCGCTGGCTTCCGCCGTTTGAACGGAGGCGAGATCTACAGAAACAATTCTAATCTGGTTGTCATCTTCAAGATCTACTTCCAAAAAAGGAAAGAATCGCCTTTCCAGATTTCGTAAATCACATTCCAAACCGGGAAAGCAATTTCCCACGCCTGATTCCAGACGCGTGGTTGCAGGGTTTCCGGAAACTAAACGCGCGCCATCTTCCGCTTTTTGGCCTCGCCGCAGCGCCGCCACATTTCTGGGAATAAGCTTGATCGGATCCTGTTCGCTCATAAATTAGTCCTCATTCCTAAAGCGATTTGAAGTAATCGGGGTTTGAATCTAAAAGCTCGCAATATGTGACCAGGCAGAATTCGAGCCATCCGCGAATGAAATTACAGGACGCATCCGTCCTGCTTGCGGATTCCTGATGACAACCGCCCGAACATAAATATCTGGCCCAACACTGGCGGCATTCAGGTTGGTTGTGAACATGATGTTTTGAAAGGAAGCTCCGGCGAAGTTCGGAATCCATTCCGGCATTACTGCCCACGTAAAAATCACTTGTTCCTATCGCTCTGTGACAGGAATACCAATCTCCATTCGCCGCCACCGAAAAATAGCCACCGCCTGCGCCGCAGGGATAGGGTGAGCTTGCGCCCCGATAAAGCTGCTTGAGCGCTACGGCTAAATTTGTGAGACGAATCAGTTGCCCACCTTGGCAGCGAGAACGCTCCGATCTTGCAGCGCCGATTAGCTCATCAAGATACTTCGGCCAATCACCATCTTTCATTTCTGTGGAAGGATCGGAACTGCTTCGCCGTAATGGAGAAAAACCAACTTCAGTAAAACCTAAAGACAGAATGTCGTCCATTCTTTTTGATAGATTCAAATTCAATCTGCTGACCGTTGCGCGTGCAGCGATCTTCAATGAGCCTTTGTCATTAAGAAGTGGCTCTAATGCCTTCTTCAAAAGAGCGAAGCTGGAAGTGTTCTTCGCTGCTGCAGGCCGTTGCAGATTCTGAACGGACGGGCCACCATCGATACTGATGGTGATGGAGAATTCGTGCTCTTTAAACAAAGCGATGTCATCGGCTTCTAACAATGTTCCGTTCGTCGTAATTGAGAATTGCACTTTGATTCCCAATTCTTTGCCGCGCTGAGACGCGTAATGCACAGCTTTGCGCAGCACCGCGCGATTGACCAAAGGTTCTCCCCCAAGGAAACCGATCGTCACCGGTGCTGCCGGATTCGCGACTTGCATCAGTTGATCGATTGCAGAGCGAGCAGTATTCCAGCGCATAGGGTCCACTTGTGCGCCGTTAAAGGAACCTCTTGCTGCATAGCAGTACGAACAGGAGAGATTACATCCTGAGCTGATATTCAGAGAGATACTTTGTGGCGATGGTTCTACAACTAGGTCTAAAGGAACCTCGCCAATCGCCGTATCAGCCAGACTTTGAATCAGATTGTTAATCGATGTTGATT
>JBKKAT010000026.1:0-2558 GCA_046714535.1 Acidobacteriota bacterium
TAACAATTCGTCGCATGCGCATCATTATAAACGCTTCTTTGCATTCTTCGCTTTTTCTGCAAACATACTATTAACTGCGTGTAAAAAGGGAGATATTGGGATAGTTGAGATTGGGAGATGAAAAAAAAATATCTCCTTATCCCCATTATCTCCTTATCCCCCTTCTTACACAGCTTGCGTCTTTGCGTTAAAGTTTCTTCATAGGAGTGAGTAGCATGAAAATTTCACGTCGTAATTTTTTAACGGCTGCAGGATTATCCATCGCAGCGAATTCTTTGAACGCAACGCCAACTTTTGCGGAGCAAACAGCTGCGAGCGATCTCCGGGATTGGGCCTCGATACGCAATCAATTCGATCTGGGAAAAGAGTTCATCCATCTATCATCATTTTTACTTGCTTCCCATCCTCGTCCGGTCCGGGCAGCGATCGAGCGATATCGAAAGGAGATCGATCGAAATCCGGTTTTAGTCGTTGAACACGGATTATTTAAATCCCAGGGCGAAACGATGACCGATAAAGTCAAGAAAGCTGCGTCAGAATATCTCGGAGCCAAACCGGAAGAAATTGCCTTCACCGGAAACACAACCATAGGGCTCGGTTTGATTTATCAAGGCTTGAAGCTGAAAGCGAATCAGGAAATTTTAACGACCGCACATGATCATTACTCGCATCATGAATCGATCCGGATGGCAGCGGAAAGGGCGGGAGCCCCTGTTAAGAAGATCACGTTATTTGACAGTTTTGATTCGATTTCAACAGACGGAATTATCCAACGCATTCGCGGCGCGATTACAGATAGAACCCGGGCGGTCGGCATCACCTGGGTTCATTCCAGTAGTGGTCTAAAACTGCCAATCCGCAAAATCGCCGGTGCCATCCGTGAAACGAACAAAAATCGTAATGACGCCGATCGGGTGCTTTTGATTGTTGATGGTGTTCATGGGCTCGGCGTTGAAAATGAAACGGTCGATTCGCTCGGCATGGATTTTCTTGCGGCGGGAACTCACAAATGGATTTTTGGTCCGCGCGGCACCGGATTCATATGGGGAAAGGAGTCGAACTGGCCATCGCTACAGCCTACGATTCCATCTTTTGAAAGCTTCGAGCTATTCCAAGCATGGATGTCCGGACAACCATCGAAAAATGCTACCCGTGCATCCTGGGTTTCACCGGGCGGCTTTGAGGCCTTTGAGCATCGGTGGGCAATGGCAGACGCATTCCGGTTCCATCTTCAAATCGGCAAACAAAAAATAGCTGACCGAATCCATTCTCTAAATTCACTTTGCAAAGAAAGACTGGCTTCGATCCCTGGAGTCAAGCTTTACACTCCAAAAGATGTGAATCTGTCTGCAGGCATCATTTGTTTTGATGTGAATGGGAAAAAACCTCAACAGGTTGTCGATTATCTTCTCACGAAAAAGATCATCGCCAGCACTTCTCCCTACGCAGTCTCTTACGCGCGCGTCGCTCCAAGCCTTGTGAATACGCCTGAAGAAGTGGAAAGAGCCGTAACCGAGATCCGCAGTTTTGCAAAGACATGATATTTTAAACGCCAAGACGCCAAGTTCGCTACAAATCCTCTGCAGTAAAGTGACAGCGCGCTAAGTCTGATTTGTACATACAACTGCGAAAGTATTGATAGCGAATCTATCCGCCGGTCTTCATCATTTAATTGATGATTCGCATGATGAAATTCTCCTTTCTCCTTATCCTCCTCCTTCAGCTTCCGCTCTTTGCGGACGACGCAGACATGGCTGAGTTGGAGCAAAACATCAATATTCAAATCCTGCTGGATCAGGCAGGTTTCTCTCCCGGTGAAATTGACGGAAAAATCGGAAATAACACCCACAAGGCGCTCTTTATCTTTCAAACTGCGTACGGACTTGCGCGGACCGGAGAAGCGGATGATCGGACGCTCGATCTTTTGTCCTCATCAGGCAGACCGACTTTAACCAGATACCGCCTGACGGCCCAGGATGTGAATGGTCCATTCACGTCCGTTCCTTCAGATTTCATGCAAAAAGCCAAATTATCCGCTTTGCGCTATACATCGGCGGTAGAGGCGATCTCTGAAAAATTTCACTTAAACCCGGATCTGTTTTGGGCTTTAAATCCGGATGCTGAGTTGGTCGAAGGTGAAACCGTTACTGTCCCGAACGTTGTGAACCGGTTAGCCTTAACAAAGTCTGTTTCGGCAGTCAAACCGGTAAGTGGAAAAATGAATAATGACCAAACCAGGCTCAAGGTGATCATTTCGGCAACGAACTCCGATCTGATGGTTACTCGAAACGGGAAAGTGGTTTTTTATGCTCCTATCTCGCATGGTGGCGACCGGGATCCTGTGCCGGTTGGAAAAACAAAAATTTCCGGCGTCATTCCAAATCCTTTGTATCGCTACAATCCGGAGCTCTTCTGGGATGCCGATCCATCACATACAAAAGCCTTGATTCGTCCCGGCCCAAACAATCCTGTGGGATCGGTATGGATCGCGCTCAATCTCCCTCATTATGGACTGCATGGAACTCCCGAACCGTCGAGGATTGGTTACGGTACATCGC
>JBKKAT010000027.1:0-2519 GCA_046714535.1 Acidobacteriota bacterium
CACAAAACGTTTGGATCTACGATTTTCAACGCCAGGTATTTTCCCGTTTTACTTTTGAACCTGTTCCGTGTGATGATCCCACCTGGACTCGTGATGGGCAAAAAGTCATATATGCCGCAGACGGGAATATTCACGTGAAACCATCAAACGGAGCAGAACAAGGGGCCCCATTGCTTGTAGATCAGTTCGACAAAGTTCCAGTAGACTCCAGTGCTCAGGGGCGCGACATTTTGTTTTCGAATACATCTCCGAAAACAGGTCAGGACATCCATGTTCTGCCTGCAAATGGCAAACCATATCCGCTCCTCAATAGTGAATTTTACGAAGGGTTTCCGCAATTATCTCCTGATGGCCGTTATCTGGCGTATGCTTCAAACGAATCCGAACGTCTTGAAGTTTATGTACGGAGTTTTCCCAATTTACAAAAAGGAAAATGGCAGATATCCTCATCCGGCGGAGTCCAGCCAAGATGGAGAAAGGATGGGAAAGAATTGTTTTATCTCGCACCTAGTGGCTCTCTGATGGTGGTTCCCGTTGAATTGAATGTAGACGATGTCCAAACCCGCCCACCTCAAAAGCTTTTTCAAACGAACGAACTCAGCTGGGACTCAAGAAGGCATGAATACGATGTCTTTCCTGATGGGCAGCGTTTCATTTTTTGTCTTGCTTCAAAAAGCCAACGCTCACCCATCAATGTGATTCTGAATTGGGACAAGCTTTCGTTATCCCAGCCGATCGTAGAGCTGCGTCCTGCCGGCGCAAATTGAACGATTAATTTTCCCGAGTGGTTTAAAATTTAGCGTCTTTGCGTCTTTGCGTTGAATTCATAAATAGTTGTTTTCATGGCTATTATAGCTATGTTAAAAATACAATACTAGCCATTCAGGCTATCACTTCCAGAACGGGAGGCCTCGGACACAGAACGTTTTAAATTAAACCGCTGAGGAGGCAAAGATCGCCAACTCACCAAACGCTGGCCGAGGGGCGGATTAATCGCGGTGTAGATGGCCGGCTCCGAAGCTCAGGCGACTAAAGCCGCGACTTCGAAGCCGGCTAGACTGATGAGCTACATACCCTTAACGTTCGCTATGGAGCGAAGATTGCGAGCTGGAATCTCATCCCAGTACGTCGAAAACTTATAATAGTCAGTCTCCTTTGATGAGAAGCTAGGAGCTTTTTTTACCTGCTCTCTATCGAATGGTAACTGTGCTTCTTTGTCATGAAAGTCGAATTGAAATCGGTCGAATGGCACAAGAACGTGCTTATCCTTAAACAACCCGCCGCAATCGATTGCGACCAACAAAAGCACCCCTGTCGTTGGATTTCCGATCAGGTAGTCAATATCGCCGATCTTGTCACCTTCCGGATCGGTCACTTTCCAGCCCGTGGGATCGAAGCTAGAAACCCGGAAGCGCACATCATGAATCTTGTCCAGTCGGCTTAATCCCGTTCCAGCTCTTCCCATGACTGTGCCTTTGGGAAGTACATGTCCGATTGCCATTTGGTCAGATGAGGGCACAAGAACGTTTTGTTTCTGGAGAAGTGCTGTAACGCGTTCGGTCGAATTATCAGGCACACTCAGGATCAACAGGCTTCCACCATGATTCACGCGCGATTCGCAAAAGTCGATATCGTGTTCGGAAACCTCCATTCTGCGCAAGAAAGGACGCACGTCGTCATCGATGATTTGTGGCTGATCTCCGTCATTGATAAACAATGATTTCAGTCTGTCAGCACGTTTATGAACGATCGTAATATCGTTTATTGGGATTCCCTCGGTTCGCAGATGGCGAATTAGTATGGGAATTTGAGTGTACTCATTTATGAGAACATTAATTTTATTGGCCATGTTCTTTCTCTCCTTGGTGGGATAAAAATGATAGTCGAATTTATGAAAACACAAAGAACTGTGTTGGCGTGAAAAACAATTAAAATTTGAAATCTGTCGCTGTTTTAGACAATCGCATGAGCGGCCAATATACTGTGGTTTCGAGGACGACTTAAGCATTTGTGTATTGATTCACAAGTTACAGGATACTGGTGAATGGAGACCTTAAGCTGCAACTCTTGGCCTGGCGGTGCGTCCACTTTCTTTCATGATTTCCGAGTTGAGTTCAGCTCCGGTCATTATTGCTAACCCGGATAGAAACAGCCATAGCATCAACACCACAACCGCGCCTAAACTACCATAAGTTGCGTTGTAAGACGGCCCGATTTTCAGGTAAGGGAAAACAAATATGACCCACCTAGAATACCAGCTACAGCAAATAGCGCACCGGGCCATACTCTATTGGCGGCGCGATCAATATTCGGACCGAAGTTGTATATGAGAACCAGCGAAACATACAGCAGGCCCAAACCGGCAACATAGGTTAATACTTTCCAAAACACTGAAGAGGGTAAATTCAGAGCAGAAAAAAGCCACCCAAGCAAAGTTCTCCCGTAAATCACCAACGTGATTCCTGCAACAACCAGCAAAGTAATTCCGATGGTAAGCAACAGTGCGGTAAGTCTGGTTC
>JBKKAT010000028.1:0-5824 GCA_046714535.1 Acidobacteriota bacterium
CAGTTTGATGATGTAGAAGAATTCATCGAGTCCTGGAATAGACGAAACGGATACGCGCTCAACTTGCCTCCAGCCTGGAAGGATCAACTGGCGATTGTCAGTTACACAGATTTGATTTCAGATCCGGATGTTTTCACCAGGGTATGTGGATTTTTGGGAGTGCCGGGCAAGTATCTTTTTCGTAGAGATCAGAAACTCGGTCTCAGTTTGCCGCACGAAATTCAAAAGAGAATTGAAGCAGAGACAAAAGACACATGGGAGGCTCTGGAGCGGAGCCGAACATTCAGGGCAGAGAAACGCGCGTTGTCGGTTGGCAAAATCTACCGGAATTTGCTCTTCATTTTGAAAAAATACTTGCCATCCTTTTTGATTCCCAAACTTCGCAAGATTCGCTAAATTGTTTACGTCTTTGCCGGTAGTTCAGCAGTCGCAGCAAGTTTCAGATAGAGAGATTCCTGCTGGCGAACCATTTCCCGTATATCGAATTCATGTTGAATTACCCGCGAAAAATCTTCATCCACCTTCCACTCCTCATCCAGGGCCTTCAAAATTTTCTCCGCGAAATCTTCTGGATTCTGGGTCTCCGCCAGAGCGCCATTCCGGCCTTCAAAAATTATTTCCCGGTTTCCATCAATGTCGCTTGCGATGACCGGAACGCCCGCAATTGTTGCTTCCGGTATGACTCGCGGCAACCCTTCCCAGAGTGACGGAAGCACAACCAGATCGAGGTTGGCCAGAATCTCCGGAATGTCTCTCCTCCATCCCACATGGACGAAATTGTGCGCATACCGGATTTTTGCTGCGCGTTTCAAAACCGCGTCGGCCATCTCCCCATCACCGATCAGCAGGAATTTCGCGTTGTGCATCTTTCGAGTAACAATGTCGGCTGCTTCTACAAAGGTGAGTGGATCTTTTTGAGGTTTCAAACAAGCAATCATAGCCACAGCTTGCCCTTTCCTGGGAATTCCAAGTTGCTCGCGGAAGGTATCGCTTCGTTGCGCTTGCAGCAAAGGATCGATTTCCACTCCACTGCGAATGAGAGAATCGGAGCAGTTTTGGATGAGGTCGAGATCTGCTGCCCACTTGCGGTTTTCCTTTGAAACAAAGATCAGATGATGACTGCGCCTGCTGGCTTCTCTTTCCAATGCTACATATAGCTTGAACATTCCCGGATTCTGATAACGATGGAACCCGAAACCATGATAAGTATGGATGATGATCGGAACCTTCTCCGCTGATGCCGCCAGTCTTCCAAGAACACCTGCTTTCGAGCTGTGCGTATGAACAATGTCCGGTTTGATCTCCCTTAATTGTTCGCGAAGCTGCTGATAAGCCTGATAATCGGCGATCGGCCGGATCGGCCGGCTCAGTTCACCGCAGAAGCGCACCGACACATCATTCAATCCACTCGCTTCATCATCCAGAATTCCGCCGGGACCGGAAATCAAATGTGGTTCAAAAACAGAGCGATTGAGGTTGGCGACTGTGTAGAGCGTATTTTGCTGGGCCCCTCCCAGTTCCAACTTCGTGATCACATGAACGATTCGCAGGCGCGGCATGACTTCAGAATTCTAACATCTTTGCACAGCGTCTTTGCGCCTTTGCGTTTTTATTTTATGCAAACGCGCCGGCGTAATCACGCACCGACTGAAGCTTCACCGGCATCCATTGCAAGACTTCATTCATATCGATGATCGTGTCTGTTGTGCAATAAAGCATCAATCCAGTAAATGTTTGCGGAATGGGATCGGTTGCCGCTTCATATTGCGCTCTCAATGCTTCCTCAGGCACATGTTCTACCTTGAACGGTCTGCCGGTTACTTCTTCAAACACTTTTACGACTTCAAGGGCGCTTAAGCTTTCCGGCCCGCCCAGTGGAATGACTTTATTTTCAGTAGCCTGATTCTCGAGCGACAAAACTGCGAACTGCGCAACATCACGAAAGGAAATCCAGCTGATTTTATTCTGGCCCGAACCGTATATCCGAACATTCCCACTGGCAGCATCAAAACCGAGATGTGGTCCCAACCATACTTCCTGAAATACGGTGGGCTGAAGAATTGTATAGGTAAGACTGCTGTTTTTTAATCTCTCTTCCACACCTCTTTTTGCGGTTTGCAATGGGATCTCTAACGGAATGGGCGGAAAAGAAATGTATACAAAGCGGCGAACGCCGGCCTTTTCGGCGGCACCAATCAACGCGAGATGACCATCACGATCCGTTTTCATCAACGAATCACCTGGCTGTTGTGAAACAATCGAAGTCGCGGTAGAGACAATATTTTCCACGCCCTGGCAGGCCTTTTCCAGAGAAAAAGCATCTTTTAAATCTCCTTGGCTGAACTCAACACCCATCTTGCGAAGCGCTTCTTTCTTCTCTGCCGCCGCTGAAGCCCGAACCAGACCGCGGACAGGTTTTCCACGTTCTCTGAGTAGTCTGCAGATTTCAGTACCGAGAACTCCCGTAGCTCCTATAACCAGATTCATGATTTCACCTTCCTGTTGATCGTATTTTCCAGTATAACGCGAAACAAAAATTGTCATCTGGTTCATACAATCGTTCTCCGCTCCGGATGTCATGGCTTCGGGTAATCGACGACCCGATGGGTCAGGAAATCCTGGCACGGCGATTGCTATATGAAAAATCGGGTGATGAGTTATGACAACAGAGCAATGGAACGAATACGGATACGCGGTTGTAATCGATGAAGGTTTTGTATACCTGGTTCGTATTGAACTGCAAGTCGGTTACATAGCGCCTTTAGATAATGGATCATGGACCACATATTTGAATGTAAACAGATCCCCCTGGCGTTTTATTAATCTTAGCAATTCTCCGCGGATCCTGGCTCTTGCACGCGCGCAAGTTCTGAAACCCTGCGCATAAGAACTGGAGAGTTCAAAGGCCTGAAATCAAAGTTTCCGGCATCCGGAACATGCCGCGCCCTACGCGACTTGAATTGACAAGATTCAGAATTGTGTATATACATAATTATGTTCAGTGGGACGAAAAGAAGGCTGCGGTCAACCTGGAAAAACATCAGGTCAGTTTTGTTGAAGCCGTCATGGTATTTGCGGATCCGGAGGGCTTGGATGGACCGGATATTGCTCATTCGCGTAGGGAGGAGAGGCGAATCAGGATTGCGAAATCAGTCTTCGGTAAGGTTCTCACAATTGCTTATACGTTGAGGGAAATTGAAAATGGTCAAACGAAAGTCAGAATCATCAGCGCGCGCTACGCCAACCGCAAGGAGCGCAAGGCGTACCAGGAAGAGTTCGGAAAAGATTGATTTCTCAGACATTCCCGAGCTTTCCGACAAGCAGCTTCGATCGATGAGGAGAGTCGGCCGGCCCACGATTGGTAATGACGCACGGCAACTCATCGCTATCAGAATCGATCCCACCGTTTTAACAAAACTTCAAAACGAGGCGAAGAGGCGTGGCACGGGATATCAATCGCTAATCAACGAAATTCTCGCCAAATACACGAAAAGGAGCGCGTAGGATTTCCTTTGCGCAATTCGAAGAGGGGATATCCCGCATGCGAACATGCCGGAGATGTGAGGACAAATCGTTAGTTCGATTGGGATTTAATGGCCAATACCCTGCGCATAACTTCCTTCCTTTGCGTCTTAGCGGCTTGGCGTTATCATTATCTTCTCGCGAAAGTGGCGGAATTGGCAGACGCGCTGGCCTTAGGAGCCAGTGGAGCGATCCGTGGGGGTTCGAGTCCCCCCTTTCGCATCCGTACTATTTCGGGAAAGGTGAGCTGTCAAAGCTAGATAGCCAGCGAATCAATGTTGCCATCCGTTACTGTGAAGATCTCCGCAACGTCACTCGAGAAGGTATCTCCGCCGGGCGGCTGCAATTCATAACGAGTTAAGGCGCAGGCTTTCTCTCCTGAAATCAGCACTTCTCTTATCTGTACCGTGACAATCATCGAATAAAAACGCTTTGTCGCCTCAAGGTAAGCAGCTTTTCCGTTGACTTGCTTAACAGGACTGGTAAAAACCATGTCATCAGACAGGGATGATGCCCAATCCCTTTTCTCTTTCAGTTTGTTGAAATATCCCTGGATCGTGTCTGCTGTCGTCATAACGTTTCCTCCTGGTTCACGATTGTTTTCAGGATCAGCAACTAATAGTTAACCGTATGGTTACATATAATCCGGCTGCCAACCTGGAGTCAAGCATTGCGCTAACACGATTGCGGCCAGTTTTGATCACATCAAGTGACAGTACTTCCGGGTAACTTGAGTGAATCGCTGATGGTGACTTCGCTGCCTTGCTGATATCCCCTTTTTAGAATATAGTTAACCATATGGTTAACAGTTGAGGTTGGTCTCATGGAATACAACGAAATTCTGGTTGAGAGGGTCCGGACGGCGCTTGCGCAGATTCCACGTGTTGTAGAAAAGAAGATGTTTGGCGGAATTGCATTCATGGTAAACGGGAAGATGTGTGTGAGCGCAGGCAAAGATAGGCTCATGTGTCGCATAGATCCTGCAATTCATGCGGAAGCGTTGAAGAAGAAAGGTTGCCGGACGGTCAGGATGAAGGAAAGAGAATACATAGGATATGTTTTTGTCAGCCAGGATGGAATGAATGCGGCAAAAGACTTTGACTACTGGATTGGACTGGCACTGGATTACAACAAGAAAGCGAAAGCTTCAACCGGTAGAAAGAAACGTTCCTGATGAACAGAAGCTCAAATCCATTCAGTGCTAACGATTTGCGCGCTTCCCTCTACATATTTGCACAAATCGATCCGTGTACGGAAATTCCAATGAAATGGGGATCAGCGGATTGCCATGTTCCATCGTTTCCATATACGATGCCGTCGATCTTAACCAGATCGGGCATGTGCGTATGGCCGCATACAATGGCATCGATTTCATGCCGGCGCGCTAAATTAACAGCTCCGAACTTCACGGCTTCGCTGTTCCGTGTGAGTAATTTTGCTTTCTTTTTAACGCACTTTGAAAGCCTTCGCGTGGCCGTTCCGTTGATGCCTTGCAGCCTATTGTAAATCCGGGTTGTGAACGCCGTCAATGTTTGATGCTTGTAAATAAATGTATCCCAACAATCTCCATGCACAACGTAAAAAGATTTGCCATGGGAGGTCCAAGTGTAGTTGTTCAAAACATGAACTCCCAGTAAATGCGACATTGTACGAGAAGAAATGATGTCGTGGTTCCCGCGTATCCAGACAACCCGACAGTGATCCGAAATCTTTCTGATCCGGCTCAATGCCTGCCAGTGCTAGTGTTGTAATCGATGGAAGCGAAGATCGTCAAAAATATCTCCCGCTAAAATCAATTGCTGCACTCGCAACCGTGAAAGGAATCCATCAAGCGTTTGTGCCTGACACAGGGGACTTCCAAAATGGATATCGCTAATCACAATGGTGTCATAAACAAGGTGGACCTGCTGTTGGCCCGAGTTCTGTATATCATCAAACGTTCTTCGTTCTACTGAGGTTTTGTTCATACTATTACGTTAGAAGGCAAAAATTGATACCTAATTGCAGCTTGATTAACGGGAAGTTAAAACGTTTGTTTGCACCTGAGCGATATGATTACCCTTGATGTCTTTCGCTTCGATTAGCCAGTTCTTATTTCTGATCACTTCTCAAAATGTCTGTCAACCAGGCGCGTCGACTGAGTATGATCTTTGGTAGATCAGGAGTGGTTTCTTAATGCGTGTGAAATGATCCAGCGCCGCTGTGGCGTCGCGTCATGGCGCCATTCAGCAAGTAGTCTTTTTGCCTGCTCAGGATTGTACTTCATATAGTCACTCAGATTATTTGCTACTGACTTTTGAAC
>JBKKAT010000029.1:0-3211 GCA_046714535.1 Acidobacteriota bacterium
TCAGCTTGAACATGGATAAATGTTCTCTTAACCTGAGCTGCAGGTTTATGAAGCCGCCATCATGCAGGGCGTCAAGAACCCACACGAATTTGCCGTAATACCAAATGCGCCATAAAGAAGGAAACAAAAACCAAGAAGGATTCCCAGAACGGCAAAATAGGCGGTGCGAACTGATTGGACATTATTCAGCAACCAGTAATTCAACGCTACTGAAAAGACAGGAATACAGAGGTTCAGTACCTGAAAATGCGGAGTCCAAAGGAAAATCTTAGTCACTGGATTCGCTATCATGATCAAAAAAGGAAGAAGCAGCGCACGATTATTCCGCAAGCGCGATCCTGTTAGCTCTTGCAGCAACAACGCCGCTGCGGTAAGTACTGCTAAATTGAACAAAATGTATGCTATGAATTCCGGTAATAAGGGCCCCAGGCGCCCTCCCACTGTACCTTCAAAAAAGGTACGAAACCCCCGCAACGGAAGCGAGAGCAGGAAGCCAATCGCCGTATAAACGGGACGGTCTATGTAGTGTATGTTCTCCCAAAACAACAAAGAAGGAACTCTGGCTGAGTTCATTAACATCCAGGAATCAGGGTTTACAATGATGTGGCCGAAGCCCAACATATCCAGCAAATAAAGATCCCATGATTCAATAATCCTCTCTGGAGGGCGTGGAGAGTTCAGGAAAGGAAGATTCACCATTACTATCCATGATGCGGCAATAAGTATTGTCCTGGTTTTTCGAAAAGAAGAGAGGAAATCCGGGATTCCAAACAGTTCTTTTCGTGCGATAGCGCAGTTTCCAGTTCGGAATAAAGTTTGCGGGCAACAATGACAACCAATAACAGGAGCAGAAAGTTTTTGGTGAGCCCCGTCATAACGTTCATGAAACCGAAAATCAAAAAAGAGGCTTTCTTTGGCAAGTAATCCAAAAGCGGAACCACCTCTTTCCCGGAGCCCTGAGATAAATCCCTAATGAGCCTGTGCCCGTTGAAGCGTATGATTACTTCTCCAGAATGGGGTGTCCTGAAGAATTCGATATTCTTATACAGCGGAAAATACCCGGTCAGTCGCAAAACTGCCGGTTGATGACGAGTAGAGATCCACATTCCGTTATGTAGTTCCCACCCTTCCGATTTTCGAATTTCAAAATCTCCGTTTTGGAGATCGTGGATTCGTGGTGAAGTAAGCCAGACAGCGGTGCCCTTTTCCGTCCCTGGGGTCTTCCTGCCTGTTGCTGTTACTGTAATATCCGCGAAGTATCTAGGGACAAAGTTGGCTGTCAATAACATGAGGAAGGCAACAATCAGGCAGTACGGCGCAGCGCTTCGAATGGATCTCCACAATTTTTGTAGCGAAACGCTCAGTTCTTGATGAATGCAGGCGATTTGCGTTTCCGGATCGGCTTCGGGACTAGAGTTGGTAACCTGCTTTTCTCGCGTCATCGAAGAACATTTTCACCGTATCCAGAGACAATTCGTTCAAATCTTTTCCGATCAATTCCAACTTTTTCAGGATATCGTTTGTAGCGGTAATGATGTGACAACCAACGGAGGAAGCCTGAAATAGATTCAACAGCTCACGCGGGCTCGCCCAGATCAATTCAATGTTCGGGTACTTTCGGAGCGATTCTACAGCTGCTTTCATCACAGGCACAGGATCACGACCAGTGTCGGCCACCCTTCCTGCAAACAAAGAAACGTAAGCGGGGCTGCCACCACCCAGGGCTTCGCTTACCGTACCTACCTGCTCCAGCGTCAGGAGTGCGGTAACGTTTACTTTGATTCCATCATGCGCAAGCCGTCGAATCAGGTCTGTTGCGGGGTTTCCCCTTGTATTCGTGACCGGGATTTTTACGTACACATTTTCCGCCCACTTTGATATTTTGCGCGCCTGCTTCTCCATCTCCTCAAATTCATCGGAAATGACTTCGAATGAAATGGGACGATCGGTGATCACTTCCAGCACTTCGCGCGCAAATGTTTCGTAGTCACTGACTCCAACTTTTCGCATCAAAGTCGGGTTGGTTGTGAAACCTTTGACCCATTCATGGCGGGCCATATCGAGCATTCCGGACTTATCCGCGCCGTCAGCGAAGATTTTTGTCTTGATGGATGCAGGGACGTTCATCGTTATTGAGCTTACTCTAAGTTCCCCAATTTGCGCAACGCAAAACTATTTGCTGTAAAATCTGCCTTGAATGAACGGCAATCTGTCCAAGCTTTATCCTTCCATCTGGACAGACTTTCGTTCCTTAAAAGCTGTGCTTCCTCTCGCTTTCCTTGCAGCCCTCCTCTGCGCAACTTTCAATGTAGATCTATCTCGAAGATATTCGATGGAAATCGCAGTAACGGCCACCGGACAGAAGCTTTCCCCAGATGCAACAGCGGCAGTCGTTTGGATCAAATCTCCAACCGTTGCAGCACTCGAGCGTAATTTTGAAATTAAGAAATCAAAAGGCTGGGAAATAAAGGACAACCTTATCTTCGTTTCAACATATTACCACCCGGCAGAATTGGAAGTACGTGGAAAATCCACGGGAGGTAAAATTGAGTTCTACAAAACCCCCCATTCGGGCGAAGTCTTGCTTGAGATTAATGGAATTAGAACAACGTTGGATCTCTTTGACAGCCAGCAGTCCACTCACGTTATCGATCTGAGAAAATATTTTCCTGCCAGGGGCTCTCTTGTCACTCCCTTACTGGAGTACATCGGTAGGCTTGCAACATTTTTCTTACTTTTTGTTGTGGTGATAGCGGGACTACGTCCCATCTATGCTCGACTGCCTGCTCCGCATGTTGGTCATTCCGTGGCGCTCTCAGCTCAAACAGATCAAAGGGATATTGGACGGGCAAAGCAATTTCTCGTACTCCTGACAGTAGTCATTTTAGGATTGTTTTTATTCGTTTTTTACCCCGGCATCATGATGTACGACTCCTATCTGATGTACATGCAAGCGATATCCCATCAGTTTCAAGACTGGCATTCGCCGATGATGGCCGTACCCTGGTCTTTGATTGACAAAATCATTAGCGGTTCCGGTGGAATGTTTCTCCTTCATTCGTTCATGGCACTCTATTAGTTTTATCTTCTTTCGCGAGTGGCCCTTCTAAAACGAAAGAAATTATTCTTTCTGCCTATCATCACGATGTTCCTACCCATGATCTCGATCCAGTTATTTGTCCTGATGACAGATATTTCGATGGTTCTTTCC
>JBKKAT010000030.1:0-2946 GCA_046714535.1 Acidobacteriota bacterium
CAGATTCAAAAAACATCTCATCATCCTATCCGTGAAGGACTGATGACATGCTCTGATTGTCACAATCCTCATGGAACGGAAACGCCGAAGATGCTTACGGCACATTCGGTGAATGAACAATGCTACACCTGTCACACGGAAAAAAGAGGCCCATTTCTGTGGGAGCATCCTCCTGTGAAGGAAAATTGCTTAACGTGTCACACACCCCATGGATCAAACCATCCGAAATTGATGGCGGTAAAGAGACCGTTCCTTTGCCAGTCCTGCCATCTGGATACCAGACATCCTGGAACGCTCTATGATGGCAGCGCCAGTCAGTTGTCTTCAAACAGAGATTTTTCGCGCTCCTGTTCCAACTGTCATTTAACGATTCATGGATCAAACCATCCCTCCGGATGGACGTTTACACGGTGAGGAAAGGAGGATTCACATGTTTATCAAATCAAGGTTCGTGATCCTGTTGCTCCTGTCTCTCGCCGTAATTGTTCCACTTTACGCTCAGGAAGAAGCTGCCGAACAGGCCAAAACTGAAACGCCTTCGAGCACAGAACCTGAGGAAGAGACGGAAACATCCATTGAAGCGACCGCCGGAGTTTGGGGCAATCACTTCGTTGAAGATTCGTCCAAGGCTGAAGAATACGGTGAAGTCCCGGAAGGTTTTCTGATTAACAGCTTCCGCGTTGGCGTGGAAATGAAAGAAGATCGTTTCCTGGAGCTACGTGGAAAGAATGTGGGATTGAACAATGGCCAGTATGGTTTCGACTACGGCGTGAGAGGAAAATATGAGTATTATTTGGATTACACGAAGATCCCGCATCTCTTCACACGTAGCGGTGAAACCATCTGGACGGAAACTTCCCCCGGCATCTGGTCTTTGCCGGACTCACTTCAGCTCGCAATTGAAAACCTGAACCCGGTTCCAAATACAGATCCCACTTATGCTGCCGGCCTGGCCGACCAAAGGCGTTTCATCAGTGGTCTTTTGACAACGGCTCATCCAATTGATTTAAAGTTGCAGCGAAATCGTACATCTACTGGTTTCAGTTTTTCCCCAAATATCCACTGGAAGTACGGCGTTCAGTATTTTCTGGAAAACCGTGATGGTTACAGACCGTTCGGAACCACTTTAGGTTTTAGCTGGGCGACCGAACTTCCGGAACGAATTGATTACAGTACACAAAATTTTCGCGCATCTGCAGAATACAGCAAACCCGGGAGGAGCTTTGCCGTTTCCTACGACTTGAATCTGTTCAACAACGAAGTGAACAAGATGATCTGGGATAATCCATATCGGCTGAACGACAGGACTTACGACGGAGCCTACAGCAACGGCGACGCTTCATCCAGGGCTCAGCTACAACTGGCTCCGGACAGCACCAGCAATATGTTCAGTATCGCGGGCGCAACAAAAGTCGGTCGCGGAAGATTCACCGGTTCCTTCGCGTACATCTTGTGGAACAATGAAGTGGATCTGCTTCCCTTCACAATCAACACTGCAATCCCGGTGATTGCGCTTCCCGCTTCAACATTCAATGGAGAACAAAACAACCTGAATCTCAACTTCCGTTACAACACTCCCGTCGGATCGAAGGGAGATTTCACAGCCAATTTCCGCTTGTTTGATCACAATAACAAGAATGACAGCTTTAACATCGGCGAATATGTTCGTCTGGATGCTGTCGAGGAACCGCTTCACCGGTTTGAATGTGATGCGCAGGGGAATTGCGTCGAGATCGAAAACCCGCCCACCCACCTTTTTGAATATTCCACCAATACATTCGATGTGGATTTTGGCTGGAGGCTCGGACAGCGAATGAGATGGTTTGTCGGGTATCAGTTTGACCGCTGGAATCGTGAACAACGTGACACGGATCAGACGGACACCAACCGTTTTAAAACAGGTCTCACTTATTATGGAACAGATTGGATGTCTTTGCAGGCTTCCTACCAGTATGCGCAAAGAAGATCGGATGAATTTGATGTGGATGGACCGGTTGGGGCTGTCGCTTCCGGGGATCTGATTCAATTCTTGTCTCTGCGAAGATATGATCTGGCGAACCTCAATCAGAATCTAATCCGCCTCATGGCCGACTTTGTGCCCGGCGACAAAACAACTCTTGGTTTCAGTTTCACATTGTCGGATAACGAATACGTGGACACACTATATGGAATCCAGAGATGGGATGACTTCACAATCGGGATCGACTTTTCATATGCTCTATCTGCGCAATCAACCATCAACGCATGGTATGAACATGCGGAAAACGATCGAGATCAACGAGGTCGACAATCTGGCGGCACAGCATGCGATCCAAGAACAACAGATTGCACGATCTTCGATTGGACGATCAATTTACTGGATCAGTACGACACTTTCGGCGCAGGATTCTCCACCAACTTCCATGATGGCAAAACAAATTGGACCACAAACATTACTTATTCAATGGCGAATGGTAATGCGGATTTTGCCGCCATCAATGAAGCCGCATTACTCGCTGCGTTTCGCAGAGGGCCACTCGTGGACCTCTCGAATGTTGATGATACAGACCTGTTCTCGCTGAAAACAGGAATCAACTGCAAAGTCTTCAGGAACGCCAAAGTCGGCGTATTTTACTGGTTTGAGAGGTATCTGATTGACGACTTCGCAGAAGATTCCATTCGTACAGATCTAATTTTCATTCCGAACCCGCTACCGGGAAGCTTGCCCTTTACGGGTGGAACCATCACCTTGAATGCCATTCAGCCTGACTATAAGTTTCATAGCGGTTGGGTAGGATTTATCTTTAACTGGTAATCCCCGACCGAAGTGGAACCGTAGCCGGCAACTTGCACCGGGATCGATGACATTCATGGGCGAAGAACACATATCAAATGGCGGAAATAAAGGCGAATTTATGCAGGCATTGCTTGCCGATGTGTCCGCAATGGAACGGATGCTGGAAACGG
>JBKKAT010000031.1:0-2827 GCA_046714535.1 Acidobacteriota bacterium
CTTCCCAATTCTGAAAATCGCGATTGCGAATCATCAAACCGACAGGTGAACCCAGTGTTTTCCCAAAGCGCAATCCGGCCGTAATCTCTACCTCATCTGTTTCGATTTTCATCCGCGCGCCACGGCCATAACCCAATTGCCTGCGCTTCATTTGATGTTGGAGTTTTTTTCGCGAAACCGGGACGTGAGCTGGTAATCCTTCCAGAATTGCCGTTAAGGCGGGACCGTGGCTCTCTCCCGCAGTCAGTAGGCGGAGCTTTCTTAAGCTCATAAGTAAACGTTAAAAGTTAAAGGTTGAAGGTTAAAAGTTAACCACTCTGATCTCATTGATTGAGTCAACAACTTCAACTTTTAACCTTTAACTTTTAACCTTTTAACTAATTCTTATTATGAATTTTGCTCCAGATCTCGATCGCCTTTTTGTGCTTCGGATCCAGGGCCAGAATTTGTTGAACGTGTTTCTTGGCTGCCGGATACTGCTCGCTATCTCTGTATAGCTCAGCGAGCAGAACGTGGCTATCGATATTGTTTGTGCACCATATCGAGAATTGCAATTGTGGAACTGCTGCAGCCCGGTTGTTTTGCGCGACCAGCGCTCTTCCCCATAAGTAATAAAAATACCAATCGAAGGGAGAAAACGTAATTCCCTTCTGAATCTCTAGAATAGCTGCAGCGGGATTGTCTTCCAGTTGTTTACGCGCGCTACCCTGATACGTCTTTACATATTCATTTCTCTGCTTGGCGACCTTGGCTCGCGAGAGTTTTGCATAATCTCTTTCTTCCTTCGCAAGATAGGAAAGCGAAGGTCGCAATAGCTGTTTGATATCCGGAAATTGCGCCGGAAATTTTCCTTTTTGATCGCCGGGTAACCGCTCCTGAAAGAGGGTAAGCATCTGTTTTGATTCCGTTGCCCCCTGGCGTTCCAGAGTTTTCGCAAGCCAGTAAAGGGCCTGATAGTCTGCCGGATGCATCTCGATGGCTTCACGAAAATGACGCGCAGCGTCCTCATTTGTACCTTTTTGATAATGGCTGACAGCGAAATTAAAACGGAAATCCGGATCTTCCGGATCCAATTCCACGGCCTTACTCAGATACCAGACTGCGTCTTCGATCTCATTCTTAGCAACCAGCGCGATTCCGATATTGTTGTAAATTTCCGCGGTCGGCGTTTTCTGAGACAAATCGAACCACCTTTTCACTGCGGCTCCCGGATCACGCAGAAAATAAGAATTCAATCCCGAAAGAAAATCAATTCGAATCCGGAGTACACCATCCCCCTTGATCTTCGAAAGGGCCTCATTCGACTCTTTGTAACGACCGAGACGAAGCAGAGCAAGACCCAATCTATAACAGGCTTGTGAGTATCCAGGATGAACCTCAACGGCGCGTTTAAAGAATTTTACTTTCTCCGAATCGGAAGCTTCCAGTAAACCCTTGATGTAGACCTCGTAGGCGTGAAGAGGAACCGAGGAAAGTTCGACTTTGTTTTCAGATGCCTCAAGTTTTTCGGCGGAAAAATAAGTTTTGAGTCCTTTCTTTAGCGCCGTTTGAACATGATAAAGCTGATCAAGGGAACCTGTTGCCTGGATCGGCGTACTCAATTTGGAAGAAGAAGTTCGGATCACTCTTGCTTCCACCTTTAAATTCTTTTGTTCGAGATTATACGATCCGAATACAATATAGTCAGCGCCGAGGTTTTTCCCGATTTTCAACATGGTTGCGCGGCTCACATGCCCGATGTAAGGAAGACGAAGCGCATCAAAAGCTGCTTTTCGCTCCGGACGCTGAAGGACGTAAGCGTTCTTCAACAGCATCTCTTCGCTCAAGGATTCGGCAAAACCTTCCCCCAGCCAGTAAATTTGTTGCGTTTTGCTCTCATTGCTGAAGGGTAGAATTACAACCGATTGATAAGCGAAAACAGGGAAGGAAATCAGAATGAATAAAAAAAACAATATTCTCTTCAAAACCATCTCCGTTACAAAGTAGCGCGGGGGGCGCTACTTTAACACTGTGTCATACTTAGACTTCCCGATTGAGCAAAAGGTCATTATAACGCATGAGTCTCGCGTTGTCGGTGGTCATTCCGAATTCCAGGATTGATCCTTGCCTGGCTTTCTGCGTTCACGCTTTACTTGAAAATGGCGAAATTGTGGGAGTTGCAGAATTCGAATGAGTAGAGGCCCCGCAGCGGGGGTCATGATTATAATCCCGAACGATAAAAGTTCAAGACCTTCTTTACATACTGCTGCGTTTCGGCGTAAGGCGGAATCCCCCGATAGCGATCCACGGTTTTTTCGCCTGAATTGTATGCGGCCAGCACCAACTCCAGTTTATTGTCATAACGCTTCATCAACTTCTTTAAGTGTTTTACTCCCGCGTCGATATTTTGACCGGGATCGTAAGGGTTCTTTACGCTGTAAAGTTTGGCAGTACCCGGCATCAACTGCATCAATCCTTGAGCGCCCTTTCTGGAAATAGCACGTGGGTTGAAGTTTGATTCGACCTTCATGACAGCTGTAACGAATCTCCAATCCAGTTCATATTTTTCAGAAGCAGAACGGACATGATCGGCAAAAGCGAACCGGAAAGTAGACTCAGGTAAGACTTCAGGACTCTGGACAACCACAGGATCTGGAGCAGGTGGCGGATCGGGCTCATCCCGGATTTCCTTGACCCAATCAACGGGTATGACCATCTCGGAACGATCATTAATCAATACTTCGAGGTTGCCACCCTCGACAACGGTATAGGACTTGATCCGGATCCTTTTCCCATTATTCAAGACCATGAGATCGG
Source organism: Acidobacteriota bacterium (assembly GCA_046714535.1). Classification (GTDB taxonomy): domain Bacteria; phylum Acidobacteriota; class HRBIN11; order JAKEFK01; family JAKEFK01; genus JAKEFK01. The sequence continues at coordinate 2,797 of JBKKAT010000031.1, forward strand.
CGGATGCAAGGCAGGCAAAGCCCAGTAGGAC
>JBKKAT010000032.1:0-4680 GCA_046714535.1 Acidobacteriota bacterium
GTGCCTCAGGTTCGTAAAGTATCGGAGATCTTTTCCCGTTTGTTGCAACCATTCCTGTTGATCCGGAAATCGGTTCAGGAAGTCGTCATCACTGTGCTCACCGGGACCAAAAGCAGCAACGCTGAAAAGCCACTCCGCAGTCATGCGACTTCGCCGTAAGATGCTGGAGTTGAAAACCTGCGGCAAGATTGCAGCTAGATCAAGGTAGAGATGAAAATTTTCGACTTCGAAACCGGCACGTACTCCGAGGGCTTTTAGGAGCGCTATCTGAAAGGACGGATAAAAGATGGAGTGAAATGGCATGCTAATCAGCGCTACGCGGAAATTTTTATCGGAGGTCATACCAGAATGTTAGCGAGTATATCATTCTCCGCCGGCTTCAATCTCCAGACCGAATCTGTGCCTGGTCACTCCGTTTCTGTGGGAGCAAACGTGCCACTAATTGATTCGTCTTAATCGTGAACTGGCCGGGAGAACGTATAAGACGAGGCGAATTTCATGTCAAGTTGTGAACCGGTCCCTTTTACCTTGTTCGCGTTGAAATTCTTAAAGCCTGAAAACGTTAGCGGATCGTAGTTCTTGACTTGTCCCGTGTAGAAGGCGCCGGCATTGTCATTTCCTGAAACCAGAGCTCCGGGAAACGAGAAAAAGAAGAATCTTTTTCTGCCGTCATTGAGGAATCCGACCACTGAACCCATTTGATCCCCCGGATTTCTGCCGGTTGATAATCTGGTCCCTTTATCTTCCCCGTGAAATTTGAACCGACCGTTCCGCGCGGAAAAGAAGTCGATCGCGCCGCCATCCACGAGGAAATTGGATTGAATGTCCACATCTCTTCCCGGCGCTCCTGCGGCAAAGATAAAGTCGTAGCTTACTCCAACTGCCCCCATCCCCCAGCCGGACTTGTCTCCCGGTTGGGCATTCGGGCTCCTGATTAATTTTGAGCCCGTTGAAGCTACGCCGGATGCAGTGCCGTCGAGTATGATAAAGCCGCCGGTATCATCATCGAGACCCGGTGTCCCAAGAGTAGGATCTGCAAATCGATCATTATTATAAAAGCTGTAGGTAAGTGCGAATCCAAACAGTTTGTCATTTTTATTCTTCAGTTTGGCTAACTGATTTCCATTGCTTCGAAGCCCATTACCGACCTCACCATAAATAAAATTCACGGAGCCGTTCAGTTGTGGTCCGGGTGTGAACACAAAGAGGTCGTCCGCGCCGTCATCATTGATATCGCCACCGGTGAGGTTGAAACCATAGAGTGCGCCCACCTTCAATTGACCCTTAATGCCGCTTACCTTTGGATTCCAATCGTTAGCGAAAGTCAGTCCCGTAGAGGAACCGTGATACTCCCTTACATTTCCCGCACCTATTTTCCCGCTAATCGTTGCGAAGGGTTCTGAAGCCGCTATATCGGAAAAGCCATCTCCGTTCCAATCACCAAAAGCAAGGCTGGTTCCAAGCCGGCCACCCGGCCTGGTTCCATCAAACCACTGAACTGGGGCCGGAGTGTCTCCTCTTCTGCCTAGGTATAAACCTATCGCGCCGGTGTTCTCTCCGAATTGTGAATCGTATCCCGGAACGGATACAACGATATCGCTGATCCCATCGCCGGTGACATCTGTGCCCACAATTGCGTGTCCAAAACCGTCGCCTGGTGAAGGGGCTACTCCGAAACCATCAATCGTTATCAAAACGTTTCCTTTGATTTTCCGGTTGATGAGAAGATTTGCGGCGCCGGCGTCCTGTATTGCCTGGCCCAGGACGTTCAGATCTGCTCCGGGAGATCCGATCGCAAAATCGAGTTTGTTATCACCGTTGAAATCGATGATGGGAGTATCGATCGATTTGCGTTCCGCTTTGATGTTTCGCCGCTTGTTGGGGTCAGGTCCGGTCCCTTCCAAGATTACACGATCGCTCGCATCGAATACGAAGGACCTTTGTTCGCCCGCATTGAATCCAACCAGTAAGAATGTCAGACCCAGCAAAAATATAAATCGAAAAAACAAACGATGGTTCCCCGCCATGACTTTTCCCTCCATCCCTTGTTTTTATTATAGACGGATAAAACATGGAGTGAAACGGCATGCTAATCAACGCTACCCGGAAATTTTTGTCGGAGGTCATATCAGAGTGTTAGAGAGTATCTATCGATTCCTCTTTGTTTTTATGAGTTTTTCGGACGGATAAAGCGGATCAGATATCGCCAGGAGTAAGCGCAAAAGGATTCACGATTTTAACGCCAAAAAAATCCTGACCCTCGTTGAAATCCTCACTCAGGATGTACTTGCACTCCTGCAGCTCTGCGGCAGCAACAATCATGGAATCCCAACAGGAAAGTGAATACTGATCCTGTGCATCCCAGGAACGAACCAAAACAGCCGGATGTACTGCGAGCGGTTGCCATGAAAGCAAATCTCGCACCTCATCTCTCGCTTCTCTTTTTGTCATACCGGGTTTTAGTTTTGCGGTCACCGTTACATAGAACTCATTCAAGACTTGAACGCTGATCCTTCCGCGTTGTGTTTTCCATAGATGCGTCATCCAGTCCAGGGCTGCGACCTGTTTTTTTGCTACAGTACTATCTCGACAATAGACAAGCACATTGGAATCAACGAAGATTTTCTCTGTCATGTAAAGATTTGCGATCCGGATATTTACCGGACTTGCTGAGCCGCTTTGGCTTTCTGGCTACATACCGATTCATTGCCCGCTCGTAATTTTGTGCCTGCTGCATTTCCTTCTTCAACATTTCCCCAACAAGCTTTGAAACGCTCGAGTTTTCGTGGGCAGCCCGAATTCGTGCCCATAAAGCTACCTCTTCATCTAGTGTGATGGTTACATTTTTCATAACACTATTCTAGTGTAACACGAAGTACGTGTCAGTTGGGGAAAAGGATCGCAGTAAAACATGTACCTCCCTATGCATTGTTGGCGCAGTTTTTGGAGGTCTTACCATCCTGCCTTGAAGAGATTTCTGGCTGCTTTCAGGCCGCATTTTTGATACAAGTTGTAAGCTTCCGCTGCGCGAAGTTGAATGCTCTGGTGAGCCTCATTGGCGATCCATCCATCAACCGCAGCGCTAAGCACATAGGCCTCGGGTGCAAGTAATCCGGTGGTCCATAAAATGGGAATCGCGCCTGATCTCCTGACCGGCCCCAAAAAATACGGTTTGCTTGCGCACGCCAGAATCATGACTTCTCTTTTCGCGGAATCTTTCTTGACCGGAAACGATTGAGGCCAGTAATCCATCAACCCGTTGTGACCAACATAAATGAGGAGGTTTGCTTTTCCGCCAGTAGCGAGCTTCAGATTTGTCTGCGAAGCAACAGCGATATTTTCACTAAGCCCGCCGGATGCGGCCTCCAAAAAATTACCGATTGCGGGCTTGATTTCCTTACCTTTATAGGCATCTGCAATCAGGTAGACATGCTCGCTTGTATGCCGGAATATGCAGCGTTCCAGGATCAAGTCATTCACTGCTTCACACGAAACGATCTTCCACGAACTGGATTTTTTGAGGAAAGTTTTCACGCCGAACCGGGCGCCCCAATACAAATTTCCGGCCGGATCGTCCCCTTTGCCGAGATGTGCTGGAACCGGAACAATTCCTTGATTTTCGTTGTCACATAAGGCCACAAAAACATGTATGAATCGTGTCGAATCAACATCGCTGGCGAAGGAAGACTCCGGAAGTACTCCAGCAAGGAAAACGCAAACGATCGCAAGTTTATGGATCATATACAGTCAGAATAAATGATTCGCACTTACTCTGCTATGGCTGGTTCTTTGCGATCCGCAAATAGCCAGGTACAATATTGGTAAGAGTCCTACAGCATTAAAAATTGGAGGAGTTCTCATGGAACAAAAATCCAGTTCGCTGAAAGGTTAACAATCCGGGTTTCTGCGATCACGATTCTCATAACCTGCCTTGCACTTCTACTCTATTCGTTGACCACCACACCGGTTGCGGGCGCTCCGCCGGCACCGAGTGTCTGGGTTGGAGAACAACTCTTAACCGGCGCCAACAACAGTTGGGAGCCAATGATTGCAGCCGACCCAAGCAGCACAAGAGTGTATGCCGTCTGGTTTAATCCGAGCGGTCCTGCACCCTGTAACGGCTGCACCACTTCGCCCATGATGTTTCAATCTTCATCCGATAACGGGGCCACCTGGAACCCTGCTACATGGCTTTGTCCTTGCACCTCTTCGCGCGGGCAATTCGACCCAACCATCAAAGTTGTTCCCGGAACAGGGGCCATTTATGCGATGTGGATGGACTGGTATGACATTATGTTTAGCAAATCGACCGATTACGGACAGACGTGGGCGCCGCAGAAGGAAGTATCAGGCACCCAATGGGCAGACCATCCGTGGTTGGGTATGTCTGCGAACGGCCAGCACGTGTACGCTTTCTGGGCAAAAGGAGATATTTACGCCGTAGCCTCGCATGACTTTGGGGCAACCTGGACAGCAGGGAAGAAGATCAACACAGACAAAAATCGCCAGTATTATCCAGAGGGTGTCGAAGTCCTTACTGATGGCACCGTAGTACTCTCTGCACTTTCTTACCTTTGTTCAAAAGGCACCAGCCAGTGCAAAGGCATCATTAATATCACAACTTTCCGATCGACAAACCTTGGTGCTTCGTATACACAAACTGTCGTAGATCAGCTCTGG